>NZ_JAIVFR010000389.1 GCF_020829685.1 Nostoc sp. CHAB 5715
CTAAATATAGCCAAAAATTTTTAGTCTACTTCAGTAGACTTTAGCTATGAGCCTTGAACTTTAGTTCGAGGCGGGTGAGGAAGCTTTCAGTTAAGCTACTTTTAGCTTAAGTTGACACGTATGGGCAATGCCATGCCCCTAGCAACGTATTTGTATCATTATATTATTAGACTTAAATAGTTATTTATGAAAATGATAATCAATAATGTCATAAAAAAAGGGGTAAGTTAAGCAAGGGACTTTCAACAAAAAAATTACCCACCCCACAAGAGCATAGTTACAGCTTTTTTTATTTCGATGACAGAGCTATGTAGTAGCGACTTGATATCAGCCTCTATGACTTGTCCAAGGGCCCCAAATTGCGAAAGTAATACCAGGAGTTTGGATGTTGACAAACAAAGTCTTACCATCAGGTGAGAAGCAAGCACCAGCGAACTCGTTTGTATTCAGAGCATTACGCGCGAATTGATAAAGTTCTCCTTTGGGAGTAACACCTACTAAGAACTGCTGATCATCTCCATCTTCACAAAGAATGAGATCGCCGTAAGGTGAAACAACTATGTTATCTGGATTTTCCAGTTCGGCAACAGATGTAGACTCTACAAACAGTTCAATTGTCTCTTTAGCCGGAATATAGCGCCACACTTGGCCAAGCCCTAAAGCACCACCACTTGTGCAGCAAAAATAAAATTCACCGTTACCGTACCAGATACCTTCCCCACGAGCAAACTGGGCCGCTCCTTTTGCAAAACCTTCTACTCGTACAGTATCTTCAGGGGGATTTGGCTCAGTAATCGTCACCCATTCGACTTTCATCGGCTTCCGCTTGGGGAAATCCGCAAAGGTTTGTGCTTGAAAGATATCTTTGAATTTTAAAGCTTGAAGAGTGCCTCCTTCCTTTAACTTGCCACGTACTTTCGGGATAAAACGGTAGAAGAGACTATCTCCCTTATCTTCAGTTTCATAGACAATTCCTGTTTTGGGGTCTACAGCAACAGCTTCATGGTTAAATCTTCCCATAGCTATTAGAGGCTCAGGCTTCACAGGTGTAGTGGTGCTAGCTGGAACTTCAAAGTTATAGCCGTGGAACTTCGAGACATAGTTTTTATCGCCTAACCCAAACGAAGTCGGAGTGGAGGTGTTTTCTTCACAACTAATCCATGAACCCCAAGGAGTTAGTCCACCTGCACAGTTACGATAAGTTCCACTTAGAGAAGTGAAGTGTTTGATTAGCTGGCGATCGCGTCCTACAATCAAATTTGTTGTGCCACCTTTACAAAATGGATCGTAGGGATTTGTACCCTGAACTTGTGTATCAGAAGTAGGGCTAAGTTCGTGATTCCGAACCAGAATAACTGTGTTTCTGGGGCCGGGAAAAGCCGCCATCCCATCATGACCACCAGGCACTTTAGTGCCATCGTTCATCAATTCACCTGTTAGAGAAAAAGTTCGATACTTAAATCCGTCCGGTAAATCTAACAAGCCATTGGGATCTGGTACAAGTGGCCCATATCCTTTACCAAATCTTCGACCAAAAGTTTGTTTAGCAAGAAGACCTTCTAAAGGAGACACCATCAAAGTGCCGACAGCAGTTGTACCTGCTACTGCAAAAAATTTACGTCTTGAGAATGTCATGAGGATGGTTTGGTTACTGAAGATCATACTGAATAAAAAATATTTGATTTTGATTAAATTTGGGTAATGCTTTATTTAATTTAGGGTTAGTTAATACAATCTAAACTTATATAAAATTTTTCCAAAACAAGTCACATTTCTGTATACAAGGTTTATATAATCCCACTACTTAAATCCTGGCATTATATCAAAGAATCTGCGATCGCAGGTTCCTTTAATCGCACCTTTAAAAGGTATAACAGTTATCACTTGAGTGCAATACAGTCGCAACCTCACCTTGTATTTGATTGCTGCAAACATTCCCCTCTCCAAAGCATCAAAGAGGGGTTAGAGGTAAGGTTTAAAAATGTACTTCATGCAAATGAGAAGTGCTATAAAAAAATAAAATATAACAATGAGAAGGGAAGCCCTTAAACAATTCGCAATTCGCTTTTTCGCCCATTCGCAATTACGTTTAGGTAGGGGGATTTAGACCCCAATCACATTACAAGCTTTGGCATTGGGGATGGGGTCTTAAACCCTTTAATTTACGATAAATAAATTTAGGGGTTTCAAGCAAGTAAATTAAACTATAGGAATCCTAAATGATATGTGAAAAATTTTAAGTAATGTAGGGTGGGCTTTGCCCACCATATCCGGGTTTTGGTGGGCAAAGCCCACCCTACGTGTATTTCAAAAATCAAATAGGAGTCCTATAACAGCGAACTTTTAACTCACAATTCCTAAATTGTTGTAGATTTCGATGAGATTACCATCAGGATCACGAAAATGAGCTGTGCGGATTCCCCAGTCGGGGCGGTCTTGTGGTTGAGTTACAACGATCGCATTCTGATCTTTTACTTGCTCATAGACCTCATCCACGTTATCGACTGCGAAAATCAAGGCAATTTTATCTCGATTGGCAATATAAGAAGGCTGTTCGACTCTTGGAACTACTTCAGCCATTAATTCTTTTTTGAACAAACCCAGCTTGAAATATCCGGTATTAAACTCAGCATATCCGCTATCTTCATCGCCCCAATCGACATCAAATTTCAGCAGATCCCGGTAGAACAGAAAAGAATCTTTGTAGTTAGAGACAAGTAGTCTCAGGTGTGTTAGCTGAAGCTTCATATCTGTTGGGTTACTCTACTAACTGTGAATTCTAGGTTCTGGGTGCAAAGTCGCCAGCAACTCACTTTCGACAATTGCTAATTCATCAAGCCGTTGCATGACAATTTCTTTGTCGAAGTAAGTAGCAGCTAAAACCCAATATATACCGTAGTGACGCGCTTCGGATGCCATTAGTCCACGATAAAATTTTGCTAACTCTGGCTCTGGACAGTGAGCAGCTAATAGTCCCAGGCGTTCGTGAGAGCGAGCTTCTATTAAACCAGTGACTAGTAAGGAATCCAGAAATCGCTCAGGTTCTTTGGGGCGGACAACAGCTTTTAAAAGAGCGCCGTAGGGAGGCGGTGGTAGGGGAGCTAGGGGAATATTCCGGCGTTCTAACCATTGGTTAACTAGCTCAAAGTGTTCTAGTTCTTCGCGGGCGATCGCAGTTAGTTCCCGAACCATTTTAGTATTAGAAGGGTAGCGAAACATCATGTTCAAGGCTACGCCTGCTGCTTTGCGTTCACAGTGGGAGTGGTCGAGTAATATGATGTCTAAATTAGCGATCGCTTGTTCAACCCAAGCAGAACTAGTGGGTTGTTTCAGGGCGTTGATAGTCGGTAACTGAGTAAGCACAGAGTCAATCAATTTTGGATTTTGGATTTTGGATTTTGGATTTTTCCATAGTTTAAACTAATAGTGTGTCAAATATATTTTGACGGATATCAAGACATTTGAGAAACGCAAAAAACTCTTTCCCCACTCCCTACTCCCCACTCCCTACTCCCCACCTTCACCCGTCATTTTTGGGTTGACAGACCACTAATAGTCCACCAAAGAAACTTTGCGGGGTTTATCGTCAGAAAATCAAGTTCTTTTCTCCCCTGCCCCCTGCCTCAAAAAGGCTGTATCCGCAGCAAACCTGGTAAATCCAGAGAGGCGAGGTGTTGATAAGCCTGATCCATAAATCGCTTGCCTCTGAGAAAGCCTGTATTAGCACCGGGACAAATATAGCGGAGAGTTTCTGGTGTAAAATTTTCTAACAAGAATCGAAGGCTCTGAATTTGCCTGGGCCAGTGAAAGGTTTTTGCTGTCCGTAATGGTACTGCTTCACCCTGCTGATTAGGGAGTAAATGACGACCAGAAAACAATATACCTCCACGTTCACTGTGGTATAGGCAAGATGAGCCGGGAGAATGACCTGGTGTCCAAATCACTTGGGCTGCCGTATCAAACGTAAATTCCTGCCTAAAGGTAGTTAAGGTTAAACCTGGTAACAAATAAGCTTCTTGCTCTTGAATCAGCACCTCGCAGCTAAAGATTTGCTGAAATTCAGCAGTCTTGCCAATAGCGCCTCGATGGGTGAGAAATAACCAACGCACGCCTCCATGCGATCGCAAAAAATCTTGATTTGTTTGGTCTAGGGCAGGGCAGTCTATGAGGATATTGCCTTCATTTCTTACAATAAGATAAGAGGTTCCCCCTAATGTGTCCCGATTGGGTGGAAAAGCAAAAATGCTCTCTTGTGCGAAGTCCAATTGCAGAGAACCTGCGCTAGGAACTTCGTTAGGAAAGACAGCCCGTGGTGGCTTAGTTGTATGACTTGGCACTTGAGGTAAAGGGCGCATGATCAAAGAACCGAAACTGAGGAGTTGTGGACAATCTGGTTACAGTGTGGAAATTCTTAAGAATTGAACTGGGGACTAGGGATTGGGGATTGGGAACTAAGCACTGGGGAAGATTTGAATGGAGATTGGTACGCCAACCAAATCTTAAAAGAATTTCTTTCCCAGTACCCACTACCCACTACCCAGTCCCCCTGTTAACCATTGTGAAAAAAATTGGAATTTGAGGTCTGCCTTATAGTTAATGCTATGGTGCTGAAGCTACTGGCGGCGCGTTTTGTCAAAATTACTGAAGATAACATGGCATTTTGGTTTCTGTTTATTCTCCTACTGGGGCTAGCTACTTATCTAATGGTGCAGCACAGCGTCGCTCAGATCACCCGGACGCCAGTATGGTTGTTATGGCTGGTTTTAATGGCACCAGCATTACTGTTGAGTGGATGGACGCTGATGTATGGGCCGAAACAACCTCCGCCACCAGCGCTGATTCTTTGGTCGATATTTGTCTCCACAGTGTTGTACTGGACGTTGTTTCAATGGGGGCGTCGATCGCCAAGAGATACACAGACCCAAACCCAACCCCAAGCCTCAGAATCACAGCCGACTATCCAGCCGATCGCAGAACCAGTAGTGCGTCCCATTGAGCCAACGGAAGAAACTCAATTACGAAATTGTTTTCCTTGGTCTGTATACTACGTTCAAAATATTGAGTATCGACCACAAGCCGTGATTTGCCGTGGTCAGTTGCGAACTAAAGCTAGCAACGCCTACCAGCAGATTAAGACTAATATTGAAGCACAATTTGGCGATCGCTTCCTGCTGATCTTTCAAGAAGGTTTAAATGACAAACCTTTCTTTGTGCTGGTTCCCAACACTCAAGCTGCTAAAGAGAGAAATACACCACGACGCGCACAGGAACGCTTAACTCGTCCAGGATTAGCACTTCTACTGCTAGCAGCTACTTTGATAACTACTACTTTGGTGGGAGTGGAAATTGCTGGTGTTTCTCTTCCGCCTCTATGGGAAGTTAGTTCTTTGTTCAAAGTTCTATCTAACCCAGATGTTCTATTTAAGGGATTACCCTATGCTTTAGGGTTAATGACTATTTTAGGCATTCACGAACTTGGGCATTATTTGACAGCTAAACTCTACAAGATTCGCTCAACGTTGCCTTACTTTATTCCCATACCTTTCTTCTTGGGAACTTTTGGTGCATTTATTCAGATGCGTAGTCCCATTCCCAACCGCAAAGCTTTATTTGACATTAGTATCGCTGGGCCAATTGCAGGCTTTGTGGTGACTGTGCCATTACTAATATGGGGCTTGGCTCATTCTGATGTGGTTTCCATCACTGAAAAAACCCGACTTTTAAATCCTGATGCTCTTAATCCCAAGTATTCCATCTTACTAGCGGTACTCTCGAAGTTAGCCTTGGGTAGTCAGTTAACAGCAAAATCAGCCCTTGATTTGCATCCAGTTGCAGTAGCTGGTTTTTTGGGACTAATTGTTACAGCCTTAAATTTAATGCCTGTGGGACAGCTAGATGGAGGTCACATTGTCCATGCAATGTTTGGACAACGAACTGCGATCGTAATTGGTCAAATTGCTCGCGTGTTGTTGCTATTACTGGCTTTAGTAAGAGAAGAATTTTTGGTGTGGGCGATTATCTTATTATTTATGCCATTGATTGATGAGCCTGCACTGAATGATGTCACTGAATTGGATAACCAACGTGATGTTTGGGGATTACTGGCAATGGCGTTGTTGATTGTAATTATTTTGCCACTACCGCAGGCGATCGCTAACTTTTTGCAAATTTAAAAAGTTTCAATGCAAAGAGAAATATAGTAATCCGCTTTGATTTTTGAAATTATTTGCGTAGGCGGGGAGTAGGGAATAGGGAGTAGGGAGTAGGGAATCAGGCTTTTCGAGGTGTACGGTGTTTATTCAAAAATAAAACTGGAGTCAGAATACAGAATTCAGAATTCAGAATACTCTACCCATAAAGGGATAGAGTTTTAATTAGGAATAATATTTTAATTTTTTTTGCCCACAAGGGGCAAGGTTTTAAACCAATATTCATTACCC
>NZ_JAIVFR010000038.1 GCF_020829685.1 Nostoc sp. CHAB 5715
AGGTGGCAATGGTGGTAATTCTGTGAAGCTGTTTTGAATAGAACTGGTATCGGGTGCATTAATTTTAGTTACACCTGAAACACCTAATTCTGAACTTGCAGTAATATCGCTTTTTTCGGTTGGTTTTGGACGCGACTCGATACCGAAAATCCCTTGAGAGTTGATTTGAACGTTTCCACCAGTTCCTGTGAAGGCGTTAGCGCTGATATCGCTATTTTCGTTGGGAACTGCAACGAGAAATTTGGAGTTGATATTGATGTTACCGCCATTGCCACCTAATTTTTCTGTACCTGCGTTGGTGGAAATTTGAGCGCCACGACGAAGTAAGAGTAAGTCGCTGTTGACGTTGATATTACCACCGTTACCGGATGCAGATTCAGCGTTGAGTTTACCTTGGTTGTCTAAGGTAATTTTGGGTGAGTTAATTTCGATATCGCCTGTGATTCCTGAACCTGTGGAACTGACAAATAAGCCACTGTTAGCACCGATATTTGCTACGTTGTCAGGAAATTTAGTAATGCGATCGCTGTAACTAAGGTCAATACCGCTAATTATTAGCTTATCGTCTGCGTTGACAGTAATTTTACCTGCACGTCCATTGCTTGAGGTAGTGGTGGTGAGTTGTCCACCGTTCAGTGCTTCAAAAATATTTGCATTCACCGTAATATTGCCACCCTTTTGATTATTTGTAGTGCGTGCATCCAGTAAAGCGCCGTCTGATACGCGAAAGATATTGGTGTTTACGGTGATATCACCACCAATACCAGTGGAAGTAGAATCAGTAAATGTGAATAAAGCACTAGATAATCCACTCTCTTGATTAGTTCCAGAAACAGTTATTGCATCTTTTGCATTGATCCGAATATTCCCTGCATTTCCCTGTCCATAAGTTGAGGCAACAAGTTGAGCGCCGTCTTTTAATGAGAAGGAACCAGAATCGATGGTAATGTTACCTCCATTGCCAATTGTTCCCGTGGACACATAGCTGAAAATCGCACTGGGAAAACCGTTTTTCTGCCCAGCAATATCAACAGCACCTGTTACTTTAACATTGACATTGCCTGCATTCCCCTGTCCTGCTGGTTGGGTAGCAGATGCACCACGAGTAAGGGTTAGCAGTTGAGCGCCATCAGTAAGTGACAGTGTTGTAGCATTGATGTCGATATTGCCTCCTTTACCTACGCCTCCTGCTTCTACGGTGCTGAAAATGTCACCAGTTGCAAGGGAAATAGCATCTTTTGCACCCACCATCACATTCCCCGCATCCCCCTGTCCATAAGTTGAGGCTTCAAGTTGAGCGCCATCTCGTAATGAGAACGAGCCAGAATCGATGGTAATGTTACCCCCATTCCCAACAGTCCCCGTTTCCACAAGGCTGCTAATCCCACTGAGAAAACCGTTTTTCTCTCCAGCAATATCAACAGCGCCTGTTACCTTAAGATTGACATTGCCTGCATCCCCCTGTCCATAAGTTGAGGCAACAAGTTGAGCGCCATCTCGTAATGAGAACGAGCCAGAATCGATAAAAATGTTACCTCCATTGCCAACAGTCCCCGTTCCCACAAGGCTGCTAATCCCACTGTGAAAATCGTTTTTCTCCCCAGCAATATCAACAGCACCTGTTACCTTAAGATTTACATTGCCTGCATCCCCCCGTCCTGCTGGTTGGGTAGCAGATGCTTCACGAGTAATGGTTAGCAGTTGAGCGCCATCAGTGAGTGACAGTGTTGTTGCATCGATGTCGATATTGCCTCCTTTACCTACACCTCCTGCTTCTACTGCACTGAGGATGTCACCAGTTGCAAGGGAAATAGCATTTTTTGCATCCACCGTCACATTCCCCCCATTCCCCACTCCATAAGTTGAGGCAGAAAGTCGAGCGCCATCACTTAGAGAGAAGTCACCAGAATCGATGGTAATGTTACCCCCATTCCCAACAGTCCCCGTTCCCACATAGCTGAAAATCCCACTGGAAAAACCGTTTTTCTCCCCAGCAATATCAACAGCACCTGTTACCAAAACATTGACATCGCCTGCATCCCCCTGTCCTGCTGGTTGGGTAGCAGATGCACCACGAGTAATAGTTAGCAGTTGAGCGCCATCAGTGAGTGACAGTGTTGCTGCATTAATGTAGATATTGCCTCCTTTACCTACGCCTCCTGCTTCTACTATACTGAGGATGCCACCATTTGCAAGGGAAATTGCATCTTTTGCACGTACCGTTACATTCCCTGAATTTCCCTGTCCAAAAGTTGAGGCAGAAAGTTGAGCGCTATCACTTAGAGAGAAGTCACCAGAATCGATGGTAATGTTACCCCCATTCCCAACAGTCCCCGTTTCCACAAGGCTGCGAATCCCACTGAGAAAACGGTTTTTCTCGCCAGCAATATCTACATCACCTGTTACTTTAACATTGACATTGCCTGCATCCCCTCTTCCTGCTGGTTGGGTAGCAGATGCACCACGAGTAAGGGTTAGTAGTTGAGCGCTATCAGTGAGTGACAGGGTTGCTGCATTGATGTCGATATTGCCACCCTTACCCACACCTCCTGCTTCCACGGTGCTGAAGATGGAAGCATTTACAAGGAAAACAGCATTTTTTGCACCCACTGTCACATTCCCCGCATTGCCTTGTCCACGGGTTTCGGCAGTAAGTCCAGCGCCATCACTTAGAGAGAAGTCACCAGAATCGATAGTAATGTTACCCCCATTCCCAACTGTTCCCGTGGACACATAGCTGCCAATCCCACTCCCAGCAATATCAACAGCACCTGTTACTTTAACATTGACATTGCCTGCATCCCCTCTTCCGGCTGGTTGGGTATCAGATGCACCATCAGTAGTGGTTAGCAGTTGAGCACCATCAGTGAGTGACAGGGTTGCTGCATTGATGTCGATATTGCCACCCTTACCTACACCTCCTGCTTCCACGGTGCTGAAGATGTAAGCATCTGCAAGGTCAACAGCATTTTTTGCACCCACTGTCACATTCCCTGCATTCCCCACTCCTGAAGTTGAGGCAGTAAGTTTAGCGCCATCACTTAGAGAAAAGTCACCAGAATCGATGGTAATGTTACCCCCATTGCCAACAGTCCCCGTCTCCACATTGCTGCGAATCCCACTGGGAAAACCGTTTTTCTCTCCAGCAATATCAACAGCACCTGTTACCAAAACATTGACATTGCCTGCATCCCCTCTTCCGGCTGGTTGGGTATCAGATGCACCATCAGTAGTGGTTAGCAGTTGAGCGCTATCAGTGAGTGACAGGGTTGCAGCATTGATGTCGATATTGCCACCCTTACCCACACCTCCGGCTGACACCGTGCTGAAGATGTAAGCATCTGCAAGGGAAACAGCATTTTTTGCACCCACTGTCACATTCCCCGCATTCCCCACTCCTGAAGTTGAGGCAACAAGTTTAGCGCCATCACTTAGAGAGAAGTCAACAGAATCGATGGTAATGTTACCCCCATTGCCAACTGTTCCCGTGGACATATAGCTGGCAATCCCACTGGGAAAACCGTTTTTCTTCCCAGCAATATCAACAGCACCTGTTACTTTAACATTAACATTGCCTGCATCCCCTCTTCCGGCTGGTTGGGTATCAGATGCATCATCAGTAATAGTTAGCAGTTGAGCGCCATCAGTGAGTGACAGGGTTGCTGCATTGATGTCAATATTGCCACCCTTACCCACACCTCCGGCTGACACCGTGCTGAAGATGGAAGCATTTGCAAGCTCAACAGCATTTTTTGCACCCACTGTCACATTCCCCGCATTCCCTTGTCCAAGGGTTGAGGCAGCAAGTGCAGCGCCATCTTGTAATGAGAAAGAACCAGAATCGATAGTAATCTTACCACCATTACCTTGTGACCCCAAGCGCACAAGATTGCGAACTATGCTCCCACCAGCAACTTTGATTTCCCCGGTAGCATTCAGCGTAATATCTCCCCCAATTGTTTCAGGTGTCCCCAAACCTTGGCCAATACCAGCAGTTAAGATAGTTCCTCCTAAAATCTCTAGATTTCTGGCGTTGACTGCAATATTACCGCCACCAGCCCCAGTTACATATATACCTGCTTGATTGGTAAGCAATACCTCAGCACGAGTCGTATTCTCAGGAAATTTCAAGCTGAGATTATCCCCATTAAAAAGAAGATTGACATTTCCAGGTGCTGCTAATCCTCCTAACTCAACTCTCCCACCATAAGCATTTAATTTCCCACCATCCATGCTGACATTACAGCCCACTAGCAGTAAACTTTTACCATCAGCTACTCGTAAACCATATGCATTGAAACCTGCTGCATCTATTCCTGCTGGTGCAACTGAGTTATTTTGAATCGCTGCACCTTGATTAAGCTGATTAAACCACAACGCCGAAGGCTGAATAGTCAATAATGGCGGCGCTTGCGGATTTGTCGCACTAAACAATCCCTGATTCCCAAACTGCACTCCATTAGCTGTTGTCCCAACAAAACTTCCCTGCACATCTAACCGCGCATTCTGCCCAAATAAAATTCCATTGGGATTAATCAAAAACAAATTTGCTGCACCATCAACTCCCAATGTCCCGAAAATATTCGACCCATTCCCACCTGTTACCCGCGTCAATATATTTTCTATACCAGTGGGATTGGCAAAATACACTCGTTGCCCATCTTGGATATTAAATTCACTGAAACTGTGAAAAAGATTGCTTCCTCGTGTTGCACCACCGTCAATTTTGTCGCCCAGTGCGCCATTAATTATCAGATTTTGATTGAGTTGAGAAGCTTCTGACGAGAGTGTGTTATCGGGTGTGATTTGTGCCTGGGCTGGCGAGGCAAGGCTTAATGCAGTGGATATTAGGCATAAAGAAAGAATACTTTTAATACTGGCTTTTTGGGGATGATGTGCTTGATTCATAAATAATTTACCTTGGAGAAATTCAAATAAAATCCACCATCAGGTAAACGACTAAGTAATGCATTCACCTTTTATGCAAATATAGTTGCATGAATTGTACCGTGCGATCGCATGATAGTGCATATCATTTTGCAGAAGGCGTTGCATATTTGCGGGATGATTTTGCTAGTTTTGTGGGATGGGGCGATTTGCCCGTCCCTTGTATTTCAGGGCGGGCGAGACGCCCACCCTACAAGAATCATCCCTTGATTCAGCAACGCCTTTGCAGAAAACTGCACATAGGATTTTTCCATGTGTGCAATATTTCTGTGCTTAACCCAACCTACGCCTAACTAAAATAGGACTTACGCACTTACAACGAAAAAACAAGGCTTTGCGATTGCTTCCCTACCCTACGGGAACGCTAAGAGCGAACGGTCGCAATGACGAAATTACGTTATTGTTGCGTAAGTCCTGTAAAAATAACTAACGGATACTTCAAAGTCGTGTTGAGGTACTTCAAAGTCGTGTTGAGGTACTTCAAAGTCTTGTTGAGGTACTTCAAAGTCGTGTTGAGGTACTTCAAAGTCGTGTTGAGGTACTTCAAAGTCGTGTTGAGGTACTTCAAAGTCGTGTTGAGGTACTTCAAAGTCGTGTTGAGGTACTTCAAAGTCGTTTTGAGGTACTTCAAAGTCGTGTTGAGGTACTTCAAAGTCGTGTTGAGGTACTTTGAAGTTATATTGGAGTATTATATGTGCTATGCGACACTTTTCAAACATCCTCTTACCCTGCCCGCTTATTTCCTCATTCACTCCTACAGTAGTATAGATACTGCTGTTGTCGAGAGATACGCGGTTGAGTGCCTCAATATTCACATTACCAGCATCTCCAATACCTGCATTACCATCTATAAATGGAAACGCGATCGCCTGCTTGAATTAGAATATTTCCAGCATCTTCCTGTCCAAAGGTGCTAGCACTTATTTGTCTACCACTAGATAAAAATAAAAACCACATAAGTATTTCCTTTATCATTGACTTGGAATAATATCATGTCCGATAAATTACTTGTGATAAGTCAAAAGCGAGTGGAACGAAGTGAAACGAAGCAATCACAACGTCTGGAGCGATTGCTTCACTCCGTTCGCAATTGACTTGTGTTTAACTGGACGTGATATAACTTGCGATCGCCAAAATAAACTGTATAAAAAATAACTTATTAAACCCGAACACCATAAAAACCAGGCGTTGCTAAATTAAAATATGAAATTCCCAAAGAAATATCTCAAACTATTACTCTCTACGCTTTTACGTCCACCGACTTCCGTGGCTCGAACTTCTCTGTGCGTGAGGTTAATTCATCTCTTCATCCAGCAACACCTGATCAAAGTATTATTTTTGGCATCCATCATAATCTCTTTATTGTTTGGACAAGTCGTATCTGCACAAACTCAAAATGCTAGTGTACTGGTTGAACAAGGAATTAAAGACTATGATGCCGGAAATTTTCACAATGCGATAAAATACTGGCAAGAAGCATTAAATCAGTATAAAAATAATCCGTCACGTGCGGCGGTTGTTAATGAAAATTTGGCGCGTGCCTATCAACAAATAGGAGAAAATAAAGAAGCTATTGAGTCATTATCAGCAGCAATTCGTGACTATGGGGCGGTGGGAAATATCCAACAAGTCGGTCGCATGAAATCAGAGCTTGCCCAAGTTTACAGCAATTTGGGACAACCTCGCAAAGCGATCGCACTTTTATGTGGTAAATTGGTAGAAAAGTCGAAAATCTCAGAAAATCAAGGGAGTCAAGAAATAAAATGCACTCCCGAAAGTGCCGAACAAATCGCCACCAAACACAACGACAAACGCGGTAAGATTGCGGCTTTGGGAATTCTCAGTGAGGCATATCGGTTAATCGGAAATTATGACCAAGCAATTGAATATTTACACGCCACGCAACAAGTCTCTCCAGAATATGACTTTTTGGTGTTAAATAGTTTGGGTAATGCCCTGAGAAGTCGCGCTCAATTGCATGAGTTACAAGCCAATTCTGCAAAGCAAGCTGGTATTGTCAGTAAAGAAAAGGAATTTACCAACAAGTCTGCCGCAGATTACAACCAAGCCCGCGAATATTTTCAAAATAGTATAAAACTTGCCCACAACCAAAAACAACCTTTAGCAGAGATGCGGGGATTATTAAATTTAATTCAGTTGGGTTCCCAGACAAATGAGACGAAAGTTATCAGCGATGAAACCTTTAATAATGCCCATGAGGATGCTTTGAAGATTCTCAAAGATTTACCCGATTCACCGACAAAAGTGTATGGGGCAATTGATTTAGCATACTTGCAGCGCCATTCTCAAGGAACTTCGCCCTTTACCTACTGTCAAACTCAGATGGTTTCATCGGAGAACGAAGCATTAAATTTGCTGAAAAGCGCAGTATTAACTAGTAATAACTTACAAGACAATCGCCTACAATCTTATGCTAATGGTGCTTTAGGACATTTTTGGGAATGCCGCAAAGATAGTAAACAAGCATTAAAATATACCCAAACTGCAATTATCGCAGCAGATAAAAAGTTGAGTGCAAAAGATAGCTTGTATTTGTGGGAGTGGCAAGCTGGACGGATTTTAGATCAAGAAAATCGCAAAGAAGAAGCGATCGCATTCTATCAAAGAGCATTTGAAATCTTAGAAGATATCCGCCAGGATATTTTAACCGCAGAACGTGATGTCCAGTTTGACTTCCGCGATGTCGTTCGACCATTGTACCGCACATTGGCGCGATCGCGGCTCGATTTGCTAGGAGTTGGTGCAATTGCAGACGAACGACGTGCCAAAGAATTATCGAAAGTAGTTAACACCATCGATGCGTTGAAACTGGCAGAATTACAGAATTATTTTGGCAATGATTGCATTTTGAGTGGGTTGAATCCCAAACCCGTGGGCGAACTCCTGGAAGATAATAGTATAACCTTTAAGAATACTGGGTTTTTGAGTTCGATAATTTTAGATGGCAAAACCGGAATATTATTGCAATTACCTAATCAGACAACCAAGTTTAAATGGATTGAAGACTCCAATCAAGGGGGTACAAGTAAGATAGTTAGCAGCGACAGGCTACAGAAAAAAATTACCGAGTTTCGTAGCGGACTAATTAAAGGAGAAGAAGAAGTTAACTACGATACAACAAATGCGGCACAGCTTTATGATTGGATAATTCGCCCTTTTGCTGAAGATATTAAACCTGAGACAGTCAAAACCCTTGTGTTTATTCAGGATGGGTTTTTGCGTACTGTGCCAATGGCAGCACTTTATGATAACCAACAAAAGAAGTACTTAGTCGAAACCTACGCAGTTGCCACAACTCCTAGTTTACGACTTACTACGCCCAAAGTACGCGATCGCAGTACGCAAAAGGCGTTAATTTTGGGTTTGACACAACAAGCCACAATCGACGGAAAGGCTTTTGATGCGCTTTTTTCAGTTCCCGAAGAAGTCGGTGCAGTTAAAAGTGTATTTTCCAATTATACCGACCTGATGGACGAGAACTTTGTCCCCGAAAGTTTTAAACAAAAACTTGAGAAAACAACATATCCCGTCGTCCATATAGCTAGTCACGCTCAATTTGGCATCATTCCCGAAGACACCTTCATTGTCACAGGCAAAAACCAAAAACTCACCATCAGTCAATTAGAAAATTCACTGCGAAACCTCAACAGCAAATTAGATAGCGTCGAACTTCTTGCACTTACTGCATGTGAAACCGCAGTTGGCGACGATCGCTCTACACTAGGATTAGCTGGAGTTGCATTACAAGTTGGCGTTAAAAGTGCGATCGCATCTTTGTGGAGTGTCACAGATGCATCGACAGCCGAACTAGTCAAAACATTTTACACCAACTACCGCAACGCGAGAATGAGTATTGCAGAAGCACTGCAAAAAGCCCAAATTCGGATGATTAATGCTAAGAAATTACCGCCATCTGAAGGTATAAATATTAAGTACGATAACCCAGTATACTGGGCACCAATGATTGCGATCGGTAATTGGCTTTGAAACCCACATCTGAACAAAACTCAGTACACCTTTTTCCCTATTTCCTATTCCCTATTCCCTATTCCCTATTCCCTATTCCCTATTATTCAATAATTCCAATCAATATTTGCATTAAAACATCTAAATCATCAGGCACACGATACAAAGCAATGTCTTGAGTAATATGAAGAGGCTGTTGTTCTAATAAACCAAAACGCCAAGTATCACCTACTGTGACTGCACCATAAAGAATATCTTGTTCTTCTGCTATTGCCAAAGCGATTAACTCTACTGATAGTTGAGTAAAACCTCTTGATAAATCGTCGTTTTTAGCCTCAACTACCAGAAAATTTTTACTTCTTTCATTTGTGTTCATATTTCGCAGTAAATAATCTAAATTACCTTTGAGTTGAGAACTTACCTGGAGAGGATATTCTAAACGCATTTGACACTTACAAAAACGCGCTAGTTCCGAAAGTACTGGTGCTACCATAATTTCTCGACGTGCAGTTTCGCTCGATAAAGTTACCAGTGGTAACAACTCCTCGATTTGCTGACGTAATTCAGGTAAACGTTGTGGTACACGTTGAGAAGAAGGTAAAGTCATACGCGCACGTGAAAAGCTATAACCCAATTCAGCTAAAATATCTTCTGTTTCATAAGGTAACTCGAAGTAAGAACGAAAAGTGTAACTCTGTCCTTCTTGCAAAATTTTTGGTTTAGACATAATAAATCCGACATACAGCTAATAAAAAAGCGTCCTAACTGTCCCCACAGTGAAGCAAACTTAGCTTACAGCAGTTTTCATGTATTTGAACCACATCTATCGTAGGGGTTTAGCAATGCTCATTGGTGTCAACTTAAGCTATAGATAGCTTAACTGTTGCCTGACTCACCCGCCTAGAACTAAAGTTCAAGGCTAATAGCTAAAGTCTACTGAAGTAGACTAAAAATTTTTCGGATTATTTAGTCATCTTTAGATGACTTAAGCTATTAGCAAGGAACTTCAGTTCCTTGCGGGACATGGCTTTTACGTTAAGTTGACACGTATGACAGCTGTGCGACCCGGAGATGGGATATTTTTTAACTGGAAGTCCCTATGCTGTGGATGTCTAACTCTTAACGAATGTCCACTCTAGTACCTTGATGGGAGCTTCTTGTAGTGCTTGAGCTAGTTCGGCGCTGCTTTCAAATTTAACTTGGGAAAGGTCGCAGGCTTCAACGTTGACTGTAAATTTTTCGTCTTGGAAGGGCCAAGGTTTGACAACAACCAAGTTATCGCTGCGCTGCATGATATCATAGCGCTGACCCTCAGGGCCTTTGCTAATTTCTAAAAACCGCTCATCTTCGGGTAGTTCTTGCTGACATAAGATCAGAGAAAGGCGATCGCACCATTGCATAAATGCATAAGCTGAATCAACTTCTTCCTTTTCGATGCCTAGTTCCTTGCGCCAACGTTGCTGGTTTTGCAGTTGCTCATCTAAAATTTTGTCTAGTTCTGGAAACTGACCCCGGCTTGGCTCATTTAAACGGCTGATGTGCATGGAAATTAGTAGAGCCACCCACCGTCCCCGGTAGCGAGCATTCTTTGCCAAATCAGCCACTTTCTTAATACCAATCTCTGCATCATTTTTTGTGGCGAGGGTGAAGTCCAGTGGCGCACCGGCTTCAGTAAGAATATCTTCTTCCCACTCTTTTTCTAGGTCATCGTGATGAGAAATTGCAGTGACGGTTTCATATAACCTTGCTGGCGCATCTTTACGTCGCCACTGTCCTGCAAGTTGAGCCGCTAATAAAGCATGAGCGCGGTGATAAATAACTTCCCAACCATTTGGCGTAGCGTTGACAATCACAAATCAATCTCCTGATTCTTAGTTTTGATTTTGAGTTCAATTAATTTCTGAATTCAGAAACGTCGGGGTAGATTTGAAGAGGCGATCGCTCTGACTTCTTCAGTGTGGCTTAATCTTTATAGCCATTTTCAATTGAGTATAACATAGTCCATTTTTCGGAGCGCAGAGGTATCCAAACCGCGTGTTGCATCCAAATCAATATCAGCAAATACTGATCAACTTATAGCAATCCGATTTGATTTCTGAACTTCTTTGTGTAGGCAGGGAGTAGGGAGTAGGGAGTAGGGAATCAGCCTTTTCGAGTTGAGGGCGAGTTATTTCAAAAATCAAATAGGAGTCCTATAGATTCCCGATTTCTTAGAGAAGTCGGGAATCTTGTGGATAAAGCTAAATTCTCCCTCACAAATCCCTAATGTAGAAAAACAGTTTAACCATTGCTAAACAAGGTGGGCTGTTTGCCCACCAGATGATTGGGAGTTTTCAATAAGCTCTAACTGCAACCTATGGAATTAAGAGTGCTTTTCTAGCGGATTAGCAATATATTCAAATGTTGGTTCAGAATTCCAAGGGCCACGCTCATCTTGACCATTTCCGTTTGTAGATAGGTTGTAGTAGAGAGCAACAGTTTCATCTGGCTTAATATTACCAAAGAACGGATCTGTCAACTTACCCAGCGAATCTAGAGCTTTCATAAACATCTGGGTATGAGAAATTTCTCGTGTTAACAGATGGACCAAAGTCTCTTGGGTTCCTTTGTCAGTTGCCAACTTAATTAACTCTTCGTAAGTTTGACGAGCGCCAGCTTCTGCTGCAACATTAGCTCTCAAATCACGCACTACATCTCCGCCTTCATTCAAGTAACTTGCAGTCCAAGCATTACCCTGGCTATCTAGAAAATGAGGCCCAATCCCTCTGACTGCAAATAGAGTGCTTTTATAAGCCTCTGTTTGATCTGTATTTTTAGTATGAGCTTCAATGAGTTTACCAACCATTTCTAAATGGCTGAATTCCTCGATCGCAATGTCTTGGAGCATGTCTTTAATTCCAGCATTTTCAACGTGGAATGATTGAACCCAATATTGAAGTGCTGCACTAAGTTCTCCAGTAGCTCCGCCAAACTGCTCTAAAAGCAACTGAGCAAAACGAGGGTTTGGTTCACTAACGTTAACTGCATGAATAGGCTCTTTTTTGTGAAAAAACATAGATTTACACTTCCAAAAATTATGATTTTACAGAATTGATAAACTATTATTTTATTGTCTCCTAGCATCTTTGAATATATAGCTAATTTGAGATTTGATAGCTTCTCAAACTGGTTAACTAGAAGACCAATAAAATACAGTAGTCATGTCAGTGTTGATAACTGCCAATCAGCTATTAAGCATTGCTGCTTCTTCTGATTAATCCCCATAGATAAATAGCGACAATTGCGCCGATCACAGCCACTAAAATACCTAGAAGAGTCAAAGCAGCACCAGCCGCAGTAATTTGCAGAGTTCTTGTTCGTAGTAAAGTAAAGAGACTTCCACCGACCAAAGCCCCAATGATAAGCTAAACCACATCTAGTTTGCATATCTAAAATTTATATAACTCTTGTGGGGTGGGCATCTTGCCCGCCCTAATTATGCAATTTCAATGTGGAACAGCTTACCCAAAATCATTGTGGAGAGAATCCACCACCTTGATAATCAGCTTTAGCAATGGCAGCTGCCAAAAGACCTAAAACTACCCAAGCAACAATACTCATAACCCTCTCAACAATCTTACTTATATCTAAGTTATCAACTCTGATTCACAATTCTTTCTACCAGATGGGATAAATGCTAAATCCAAAAGTTAGATAAAAAACTTTACATCAAGGTTCAGATGGAAATTGGCATTTTTATTTATAGAGTAAAAATGCTAAACGAAAGTTTTGTCAGATAAATTAGAAATTATTGAATACACAAGTCTAGACGTTATTTGTTCTCTAACTAGACACTAAAATTATATTTTTTGATATCTACCTTAAGATTTAAAAAAATAATCTAACTTTTTAGAGATGCATTAAAATAATTCGTAATTAACCTGAGTTCGATGTAAAAAAAGTCTCTAACCTTGGCAGAAAGAAGGTTGTATGGGTGTGGGTTAGATGATAGCGTTCGGCAAAGGTTCACCAGGAAAGAAATCTACTTCTGAGAATGAATTTAAATTTGATGTTGTTAAATTTAATGAAGGTTTTTTATCTTGATATGTATAAGCTATAGGACTAATATTTGATTTCTGAAAAAGCTCGGGACAACTCGAAAAGCCTAATTCCCTATTCCCTATTCCCTACTCCCCACTCCCCGCCTACGTAGATAATTTCAAAAATCAAATACGATTCCTATATTAACCCAAGTTACTAGTTACAGATTCAGGCGATCGCAATCTTGACCACTGGGTACTAGAAATCGCTGATTTTGGTGAAAATATTTACAAATTTGAACTCGCGGCTCAGTTCTGGCGGGGCGGTTGGGAACGACAATTGTCGCTGCCCCAGAGAATCAAGACTTAGGCGTGGTTAAATATCTGCGAAAGCCAGTCTCCAAGCTAGATTTATCGCCTTTTCCTGTATCCTCGCAGACATTTGTGCAATTATCTTAACCTCTCACTGATGGTATTGGGATGTGCTTAAGCGTGAAAATCAGAAAAACATAAATAAATACTAATATCTTTATAGTTATATAAAAATTAATAGTTAAATAATCTTAGGAGAAATAAAAATAGCTGGGTTCTACATCGGCAGTGGTACTTGCCAGATAGAGTGATACAGATTCTCTCTAAACATTAGTCATTAGTTATTAGTCATTAGTCATTTGTCATTAGTCATTTATCATTCTCCCCCTGCCTCCCCTACTCCCTACTCCCCACTCCCCACTCCCCTCATTCATTGGAAAGCAACTCAATGATTTTTCTATTACCTGGTGTCAAGTTTGATCTCGATCTGATTCAAAAGTACGACACTCGCGCACCTAGATACACCAGTTACCCGCCTGCTACAGAGTTAAGCGAAACATTTACTGAAACTGATTTTAAGGCCGCGATCGCAGCCTCGAATCAACGCAAAACTCCTATGAGTCTATATTTCCATATCCCCTTTTGCCAAAGTGCTTGCTACTTCTGCGGCTGTAACACGGTAATTTCCAACAACAAGAATATTGCCAAACCTTACGTGGAGTCTTTGGTTCAAGACATTAAAAACACCGCAGCTTTAATCAATCAAGATAGAAAAGTGCTGCAAATCCACTGGGGAGGCGGTACTCCTAATTACTTGGATTGTCACCAAATAGAATTTTTATGGAAAAACATCAATCGCCATTTCAACATCGATCCACAAGCAGAAATCTCAATTGAGATTAATCCTCGTTATATCGATAAAAACTACATTTTCTTTCTGAGAGAAATTGGGTTTAACCGTATTAGTTTTGGCATTCAGGATTTTAATAGCCAAGTTCAAGTAGCTGTAAATCGTGTCCAGCCAGAAGAAATGCTATTTGATGTCATGAGTTGGATTAAAGAAGCTAAGTTTGAAAGTGTGAATGTAGACCTCATATATGGTTTACATTCACACCTCCAAACTTAGCTACTTTAATCCAACTCATGACATCAAATAGCATTTCTTCTGGCTGGACACGATTTACAGCTACTTTTGCATCACATTTTATTAGAGAGTTAATATCCGATATAAACACTAAGCCGATAATATGAGAGAAATTCAATTTAGAGATGCGATCAAAGAAGCGATGTCAGAAGAAATGCGTCGTGACGAAAGCATATTTTTAATGGGAGAAGAAGTTGCTGAATACAATGGTGCTTACAAAGCCAGCCAGGGTATGTTAGATGAGTTCGGCCCGAAAAGAGTTATTGATACACCCATAGCTGAGCTAGGATTTGCCGGTATTGGCGTTGGAGCAGCCATCAATGGCTGTCGTCCGATTATTGAGTTTATGACTTTCAACTTTTCATTGGTAGCCATAGATCAGATCATCAACAGTGCTGCAAAAATCATGGCCATGTCGGCCGGTCAATATACCTGCCCGATTGTCTTCAGAGGACCTACCGGAAACGCCGGACAATTAGGTGCCCAGCACTCTCAGAACTTCGAAAACTGGTTTGCCAACACACCGGGTCTGAAAGTGATCGTACCTTCCAATCCTTATGATGCCAAAGGTTTGCTTAAGTCAGCCATCCGTGACAATGACCCGGTTATTTTCATGGAATCTGAGCAAATGTACGGTGACAAAGGCCAGGTGCCTGAAAGCGAATACCTGGTGCCGATCGGACAAGCCAAGATCGTGGAAGAAGGTTCTGATGTAACCATCGTCACTTTCGGAAAAATGCTTCCGAGAGTCGTTCTTCCTGCTGTTGAAGCCCTGAAAAAAGAAGGTATCAAGCCGGAAGTGATCGACCTGAGAACGGTGCGTCCTATTGATTATGCGACTGTGGTTAACTCTGTAAAGAAAACCAACCGTTGTATAGTAGTAGAAGAAGCCTGGCCTCTGGCTGCGATTTCATCTGAAATTACTTATCACCTTCAGAGA
>NZ_JAIVFR010000390.1 GCF_020829685.1 Nostoc sp. CHAB 5715
GCTAAAGGACTATTAAATCAATAACTTCTGGATCATATCCTTGTTTTTCAAGAGTTTTTACTGCTTGTAGCACATGATGCCGCATTCGGGAATAAGTAATAATTGTGACATCTTTTCCCTCACGCACCATTTCTGCTTTATCCAGAGGTAGCAAGTATTCTTCTTCTGGTAAATCTTCTTTCAAGTTGTAAAGCAAAACGTGTTCAAAGAACAAGACTGGATTATCATCGCGGATAGCAGATTTTAATAGTCCTTTAGCGTTTCTGGGTGTGGAGCAGGCAACAATTTTCAACCCTGGCACAGCTTGGAAGTAAGTTTCTAGTCGCTGGGAATGTTCTGCGCCTAGCTGCCGTCCGACACCGCCAGGACCGCGAATTACCATCGGAATTTTAAAGTTACCGCCAGAAGTATAGCGAAGCATCCCAGCGTTGTTGGATATTTGGTTGAAGGCGAGCAGTAAAAAGCCCATATTCATGCCTTCAATGATGGGACGCAACCCTGTCATTGCTGCTCCGACTGCCATGCCGGTAAAGCTATTTTCGGCAATGGGGGTGTCTAAAATGCGGAGTTCGCCATATTTTTGGTACAGGTCTTTGGTAACTTTATAGGAACCGCCGTAGTGTCCGACGTCTTCACCGAGAACGAATACGCTGGAATCACGCGCCATTTCTTCATCAATGGCTTCCCGTAAGGCGTTGAAGAATAGTGTTTCTGCCATTTAAACCTTTTAGTACGATTATAGTTTTAGAATTTTATCGTGGTGCTGTCGCAAATACGGTGAGCGATCGCACTAGTTAGAGTTTAGGTTGTTTAAACGAACCGCCTAAGCATAGAGTGAGTAATTGCCATAACTATATCAAAGCTATTTTTCTGTTAGCTAGAGGTAATTTAGAAGCTGGAATTACCTCTAGTTACAACTAGGTTCTCATGTAACTTCCAATACACTAAATAGTAACTTTTATCAACTAGAAGCTTTCAAAGCTGCTTCTGCTTGAGAGTGCAATAACAAACCATATTCCAATCCCTCCACCACCGCTTGATAGGAAGCCTCCAAAATGTTGGTGGAAACTCCTACTGTAGTCCAGCGTTGACGACCATTGCCTGACTCTACCAACACACGGGTTTTCGCCGCAGTACCCGTATGTCCGTTAAGAATCCGCACTTTGTAATCTGTCAAATCAAAGGTTGCTATTTGGGGATAAAAATTCACCAAAGCCTTGCGTAAAGCCGCATCTAAAGCTGCCACGGGGCCGTTACCTTCCGCCGCCTCCAAAATATTTTTCCCGTCAACAGCTATTTTGACCGTAGCTAAGGCATTGCTAGTTTCTTTCTCCTTAATCAAGTCACAGTGGACTTGAAAACCTTTGACTTCAAAAAACTTCTGGCGATCTCCCAAAGCTTCGTGCATCAAAAGCGCAAAACTGGCCTCTGCCGCTTCAAATTGAAATCCTTCACTCTCCAAATCTTTGAGGCGCTGGAGAATTTGCTTGGCTTGAGCCTTCAGTTGATCGAGGTCAATTCCAAAACTGCGGGCTTTGGCTAAAACATTGCTAAGTCCAGACTGTTCAGAAATCACGATGCGGCGATGATTGCCGACTTGTTCCGGCTGAATGTGTTCGTAAGTCAGGGGATTACGTTCCACGGCTGATACATGAATACCGCCCTTGTGGGCAAAAGCCGAAAGTCCTACAAAGGGAGCGTGTTCATCTGGCGCGAGGTTGACCACTTCACTAACAAAACGACTAGCTTGTGTAAGTTGTGTTAGCTGGTCTTCTGTGATACAACTGTAACCCAGCTTCAATTGTAAATTGGGAATTAACGAACAGAGGTTAGCATTCCCACAACGTTCACCGTAACCGTTAATCGTCCCCTGTACCATCTTTGCCCCTGCCATCACGGCGGCTATTGCGTTAGCAACCGCCATTTCCGAATCGTTATGAGTATGAATTCCAATTTGAGGGATTGTCCTTTGTCCTTTGTCCTTGGTCATTGGTTCTTGACAAATGACTAATGACAAATGACTAATGACATCTTGAACAATTTGGCTAATTTCATGGGGTAAAGTGCCACCATTGGTATCACAAAGAACTAGCCATTCAGCACCAGATGCGATCGCAGCTTCTAATGTCTGTAAAGCATAATCTCGATTGTGCTTGTAGCCATCAAACCAATGTTCGGCATCGTAGATAATGCGACGCCCTTGAGAACGCAGGTACTCAATCGTGTCACGAATCATCGCCAAATTTTCTTCTAATGTCGTCTTGAGGCTTGTTGTGACATGTAAATCCCAAGACTTGCCAAAAATCGTTACCCAGCGAGTCCCCGCAGCCAAAATATCCTGTAGCATCGGTTCGGTTGCAGCAGTGGAATTGGGGCGTCGAGTCGAACAAAAAGCCACAATTTCAGCAAGTTTTAGCGGATCTTCTTGGAGTTGCCAGAAAAATTGTACATCCTTGGGATTGGCACCAGGCCAACCGCCTTCAATGAAAGGAATTCCCAGTTGATCGAGTCTACGAGCAATGCGTAACTTATCTTCTATCGATACTGATAGCCCCTCGCGCTGAGTGCCATCTCGTAATGTAGTGTCATAGAGCCAAAGTTGAGGTGAAGAATTTGTGGTCATAAAACTGGGACCGACGAGACAACTTTCGAGGCAATGTGTCAATATACAACAAAACGCCAGTTTGGCAATTAAAAAATGCCTAAGGTACTAGCTCAAGGTAAAACAATTGAGTGCGTAAGCAAAAGCAATCTCCGAACAATTTTGCTGCAAAATGGTATTGACCTCTACAATGACGGTGCTAAGGTAATAAACTGTCGGGGCATTGGCAGTTGCGGAACCTGCGCGGTTAAGGTAGAGAGCGAAATATCAGCAGCGAATTGGCGTGATCGAGCACGACGTTCGCTTCCTCCCCATTCTCTTACAACAAACTTGCTAAGGAACAGTCAAACTCAAGTTTTAGGCGATGTGAAAGTGACAAAGTTTGATGGATTTTGGGGACAAGGTTCTCGAATAGTGTGGACACCAAAAGGTTAAAAAGGAGTAAGACAAGATGGGTAGATGGACACCCTTAATTTTAATGGCTGGAGGTTTAGCCATTCTGCTTGGTACATTACTGGGCATCAACTTTCCTATGGGAGTACAAACCGCTAACACTCCCAGTGACAAAAAATCACAAGTCCTCCCAGCTAATATCAATGTTAATAGCAGTGCTGGCAGCAAGAATGAAGAAACTGCAACTGAAGGAAATGAAACAACCGAAACAAACGCAAACAGACGCACTATTGTAGCCCCAAGACCTGACAACAGGAGTAACGTTGCTCAGAATCCTTCTGATGACTCAACATCACCTGCTGACACTACAACAGACAACAATACAGATTCTTCACAAACAAATACGCCCAGCAATACAAATCAAGGCAACGAACCAATTCGCGCCTTGTGGTAACGATAGATCCGTCTATAGTTACGAGTTATAAGTTATAAGTTATGAGTTATTAGTCATGTACTAATGACTAATGACTAATGACTAGTGACTAATGACTAATGACTAGTGAGATTGTAATTATTGGTGGCGGCGTTATTGGTTTAGCGATCGCCATTGAGCTAAAACTGCGCGGGGCAAGTGTCACCGTGCTTTGTCGTGACTTTCAGACTGCTGCTACCCACGCTGCTGCTGGGATGTTAGCACCAGATGCAGAAAAAATCCCTAATGGGGCAATGCGTTCATTGTGTTGGCGATCGCGTGCTTTATATCCCGACTGGACGCGCAAACTAGAAGAACTAACTGGCTCAAATACTGGCTACCGTTCCTGTGGTATCCTCGCACCCGTCTTTCAAGAGGCAGGGGGGCAGGGGGCAGGGGGAGATGAGGGAGTAGGGGGAGATAGGGAAGTAAATTCTTCCTCATCCCCCTCATCCCCCTCATCCCCCTCATCCCCCTCATCCCCCTTATCCCCCTCATCCCCCTCATCCCCCTCATCCCCAGCTTACTGGTTAGACAAAGAGGCAATTCATCAATATCAGCCAGGATTAGGAGCAGAGGTAGTTGGTGGCTGGTGGTATCCTGAAGACGCACAAGTTGATAATAAGGCTCTAGCTCGCGTATTGTGGACGGCGGCTGAGTCTGTTGGTGTTGAACTCAAAGACGGTATTACAGTAGAAGCATTTTTACAGCAGCAAGGGCAAGTGGTTGGCGTGCAAACCAATGCTGGAATAATTCGCGCCGCACACTATGTTTTAGCTTCAGGTGCTTGGTCAAATGAATTGTTACCAGTACCCGTGCGTCCCAGAAAAGGACAAATGCTGAGTGTGCGGATACCAGAAATTACGCCGGAATTGCCCTTGAAGCGGGTTTTGTTTGGGCAGGATATTTACATCGTACCAAGACGCGATCGCCTTGTTATTGGCGCAACCAGCGAAGACGTTGGCTTCACCCCCAACAACACCCCAGACGGCATTCAAACACTATTACAAGCTGCCATCCGGCTGTATCCCCAACTCAAACATTATCCCATCCAAGAATTCTGGTGGGGATTTCGCCCAGCAACTCCCGATGAGTTGCCCATCCTTGGCACAAGCCACTGTCAAAATTTAATCCTTGCTACTGGTCATTACCGTAACGGGATTCTACTTGCACCCGTAACAGCCGCCTTGATTGCCGATTTCATCTTAGAACAAAAGTCTGACCCTCTACTTGCTGATTTTCACTATTCGCGCTTCCAGTCCAAGCCATCTACCTCCACGCCAATGCTGACTCACTCTGCCAATTTCTCCAACGGGAATCATCCTGCTATATCCCCTTATTCCCCACTCCCCACTCCCCACTCCCCATTAATTATTGCTGGCAAAACCTTCCAATCCCGCTTGATGACAGGAACTGGGAAGTATCGCAGCATTGAAGAAATGCAGCAAAGCATCGCCGCCAGTGATTGCCAGATTGTCACCGTGGCAGTACGACGGGTACAAACCAAGGCCCCCGGACATGAAGGTTTAGCTGAAGCCTTGGATTGGACAAAAATCTGGATGTTGCCTAATACCGCAGGTTGCCAAACTGCTGAAGAGGCGATTCGGGTGGCGCGTTTGGGGCGAGAAATGGCAAAATTGTTAGGGCAGGAAGATAATAATTTTGTAAAGTTAGAAGTAATACCTGACCTTAAATATTTACTCCCAGATCCAATTGGGACGCTGCAAGCCGCAGAACAATTAGTTAAAGAAGGTTTTGCAGTATTGCCCTATATTAACGCTGACCCCATGTTAGCCAAGCGTTTAGAAGAAGTAGGTTGTGCTACAGTAATGCCTTTAGCATCGCCGATTGGTTCTGGACAAGGACTAAAAACAACCGCCAACATCCAAATCATCATCGAAAATGCGGGTGTACCAGTGGTGGTAGATGCCGGAATTGGTTCACCCTCAGAAGCCGCCCAGGCAATGGAATTGGGAGCAGACGCTTTGTTGATTAATAGTGCCATCGCACTTTCTCCAAACCCGGCAGTAATGGCTCGTGCCATGAATTTAGCAACAGTTGCCGGTCGTTTAGCATACCTTGCTGGCAGAATGCCTATCAAAGACTACGCCAGCCCTAGTTCACCTCTGACTGGGACGATTACTAGTTAGGGCATGGGGAATGGGGCATGGGGCATGGGGCATGGGGAATAGACAGACAAGGGAGACAACGGGAATAACCAATCCTCAATCCCCAATGCCCAATCCCCAATCCCCAATGTAACGATTTGTCTAACAGTTTCAGAGCAAAACTAACATTTATGTAACATTAAATGAACAATAAAGAAAAGATAAAGGAATTAATTCATGCCCTACACAACCGAAGAAGGCGGTCGCCTGAATAATTTTGCTAAGGAACCGAAGATTTATCAAGCAGAACCTCCTACGCAAGGGCAAAAGCGAACTTACATTTTTCTAGGAATGGCCGCTACAGTTTTGGTTGGCGGCTTGATTCTAGTTGCCTTCTTTGTTTCTAAGAGCAGTTGATCATAAAATATTTTAATAAAATTTCATTTTCTTGATAGTTTTTCAGGTTCCGATTTTAAAAAGAGCCTGATTTTTTATTTTTTGTTAAAATTGAGTTAGCGATTAAAGTATAATTCTATACTTTTTTGTTCTTCTAGACATGAAGGCTCAATTTATCCTGAACCGCATAAGTAGGTCGGCGTAAATAATTATTGTTGGGATAAGGCAGTTCTTGCTGGGGGCAGGGAGCAGGGAGAGAAAGAGTTTGAGCCTTATTTACTTTTCATAACACAGTTTGGTTTTATTGCGCCGACTTACTTAACATCTAACCCACATTTCACACCTTGGGGTGTCACATAGTGTAATTACTAGGTTTTTATGATTGTTGTAGTTTTAGATAATGCTTCTGCCTGTTTAGATTTAAGTTATTTTACTGTTTTTATGTATATTCAGTAGCTTTGTTTCTG
>NZ_JAIVFR010000391.1 GCF_020829685.1 Nostoc sp. CHAB 5715
CCAGACACAACAGCATCATGTAGGAAATGGAAAAAAGAAACAACTCTTTAGCTACAGCGCGATCCTCTGGATTTTGCAACAAACGCCAAGATTTGTGGATAAATAATCCTCCCAGAATTACAGCGATCGCAGCATAAAGAATTCCACTCACGCCCAAAGGATAAACCAATAACACGGTTGCAACTACAGTGATCAGTGTATAATACCAAATCTGCTTCACTGTTGCCGTATCACCTTCAATCACAGGTAGCATTGGTATCCCCACCTTTGCGTAATCATCCCTAATCATCAGAGCTAAAGCCCAGAAATGGGGTGGTGTCCACAAAAAGACGATGGCAAAAATTAACCATGCTGACCAGCTTAAAGTGCCTGTGACAGCAGCCCAACCCACTAAAGCTGGAATTGCCCCAGCAGCCCCACCAATAACGATATTCTGGGTGCTGTGGCGTTTTAGCCAGTGGGTATAGACCAAAATATAAAAGACGATGCCAGAGAAGGCTAGCAGCGCGGCTAACAGGTTGGCAAATATTGCTAAGAGTGTAAAGGAAATCGTCGCCAGTGCGATCGCAAAAATTAGAGCATCGCGTGGCTGTACCTTACCAGAAGGCATCGGACGATGGCGCGTCCGCTCCATGTCATAATCAATATCCCGGTCATAGACACAGTTAATTGTCTGGGCGCTTGCAGCAGCCATTGTGCCACCAGTGAGAGTTACTAGCAACAGCAATGGGTCTACTTCTCCCTTAGCAGCAATCCACATACTCCCAGCCGTGGTAATCAAAAGCAAGGGAATAATCCGAGGCTTGGTTAGCTGATAGTAACTTTGAATTACCTGTAAAAATGTTCCGTGGTGGCGAGAGACATTAGTCTCAATCATTTTGACTCTGGTTCCTTATTTTTCAACAACTTACAGCAGAATTCAGGAGTCAGAATTCAGAAGTAAAACAGGCTTTATACCTGGCTTTGAGACTTAGCTTGTGTACTTCACTAACTTGAAATCCGCTGTATATGCAGCCCCCGCTCAAGCTGGCTCTTTTAGGCAAACAAAAACACAGATTTTCTGCACCTGCGTGGGTCGCATCATCAGTGCTGAGTGCGGAGTTAGGAGTTGGGAATTCTTCCCCTGCTCCCTCATCTCCCTCATCTCCCTCATCTTCCCCATTCCCTACTCAGCACTTACCACTCGTAATTCAGCACTCACTGAGTCACGCAGTGCGAGAACTGTGAAAACCACCAAAGTACCCAGCAAAGTAGCTCCTATAGCTTGGTGAGAGACGGTGAGAGGCTCAACTTGGAGGTGTAATTTGAAGGTGGCGAATCCTAACAAGATTTGTAAGATCAACAACCCACCAGCCATATTTGCCAGTCGCCGCAAGGCTGGATGTAGTGCTGGTGTACGCCAACAGATAAATATCATTGCCAAGGTTGCCAAGGAAGGCGGCACCAAACCAGCAATATGGCTGTACATTACAGTACAAAGTTGAGAACCGCCGAGGCATTGGTGTAGCGCCCAGCGAGAGCCTACCAAAGCACCTAGTAGACTTTGCAGGTAAACCAGAACAGCAGCAGTTAAACCTACCCAAGGCAACTTACCAACGGTTCCATTCCCCTGATAGGGAGTAAGTGCTGTGCCGATAATCAGGAGGGTGCAAAAAAACAACAGCGCCGTTCCTAAATGAGCGGTAACGATATCAAACCGCAACAGTTCGGTGACGGTGAGTCCCCCCAAGATGCCTTGGAAGACAATTAAAAACAGGGCGAATGTGGATGCCCAAGGCAGCCATCTGGGTAAGAAACGACGATGCCACCAGGACAAACCGAAGAGTGCGATCGCGCTTACACCAATTAAAGCTGCATCCAATCTGTGAAACCACTCCAAAAACACCTGGAGATTCATTTGCTTGGCTGGCACCAGTTCGCCATAGCATAAGGGCCAGTCTGGGCAAGCAAGTCCAGCATTCATCACGCGGGTGGCGCTGCCTATTGCCATCAAAATTAAGGTGGCTATGCATATTTTCCACACCAAGCGACGAATCATTTCCTTGGGCTTTTGCTGCTGAAGCGCCGCTTCATTTTGTTGTTGTAGGACAAATTCGCTCATCAATGATACCTTCTGCCCGTTCTTGCTGGCTCTCTTAAAATTTTCAATTTTCTTTTAGCGTCCTATCTCCACCCTAGCGTACAGGCTAAGGGTTTATAGATTAGCACTCACTTATACTTTGAATCACTCCAGAAAGGTTTTGCCTGAAGCTTTAGGTATTTTTCAAGATGTGAAAAATTGATTAATCACAATTAATTTAAACATTCTAAATTTTTCCTTAAATTTTTCCATTGATTTGTATCTACTTTTGGCAGTATCTAATAGTCACCTTGTACCCAAAATTAGTAAAATAGTTAAAAAAATTAATAAAAATTTCAGACCTTTGGACTCCATGCCTGACAGCCTAGACTACCTTAGTAAGTGAGCAGCTTCAAGATAACGTAGTAAATTCAATTAAGTAAGCCGTGAAGATTCCAAGTTCAATCTGGACATTACTCATTGGCATCGTGCTAACGCTCGCCAGCCTTTGGTACGGTCAAAATCACGGACTGTTGCCATCAGCAGCCTCAGATGAAGCCGTATTGGTGGATGGTCTGTTCAACGCGATGATGATCGTTTCTACAGGTATATTCCTAATCGTCGAAGGTGTTTTAATTTACTCTGCATTTAGATACCGTCGGCGTGCAGGTGATAATGAAGACGGCCCACCAGTTGAGGGCAATATACCTTTAGAAATTCTCTGGACGGCGATCCCAGCAATTATCGTTATCGGTATTTCTGTTTACAGCTTTGATGTATACAACGAAATCGGTGGCTTTGATCCCCATGCTATCCATCAAGCGCCGATGAATCAGGAGTCGATGGCAATGCCTGGGAGTGCGTTCGCAGCAACTTTAAGCGATACTCCTCCCAGCAGTGAACCCAACCTCAATCAAGAAAAATCTGATGAGGCAATGCAAGACCCAGCTACCGCAGAAGTTCGCAATGCTGACCAAATTCCCCAACTGCGGAATGCTCCTGGTGTCGGTAGTGTTGCTCCGACAATTGGGGGAACTCCTGATAAAACAGGCAAACCAGCACAATTACAGGTCAACGTCACTGGTCTACAATATGCTTGGCTTTTCACCTATCCTGAAACTGGTATAACTACAGGTGAAATGCACGTCCCCATCGGGCGAGAAGTGGAAATCAATATGACAGCCAACGATGTCATCCACGCCTTTTGGGTGCCAGAGTTCCGCCTGAAACAAGATGCGATCCCTGGTAGACAAAGCGAGATTCGCTTCACACCCAAAAAAGCAGGAGATTATACCCTAATCTGTGCTGAACTTTGTGGCCCCTACCACGGTGCAATGAGAGCAACAGTAGTCGTTGAGCCAGAAGAAGCCTTTGATAAATGGGTGCAAGAACAACTAGTTGCCAGCAAAGAAACACTAAATCAAGCCGTTGCTGTTAACCCTGCCGATCTATCCCCAAATGAATTTCTCGCTCCTTACACCAAGGACATGGGAATTCAGCCAGAAATCCTCCATCAAGTTCACAAATAGTCATTAGTCATTAGTCACTGGTCATTAGTACTCATACAAATGACAAAGGACAAATGACAAAGGACAAAGGACAAATGATAAATGACCCAAGCTCAAGTGCAAGAAACTGCCAATGTCCCTGCTCTTGTTGAGGAGCCAGGGATCAGAAAATGGCAAGACTATTTTAGTTTCAACACCGACCATAAGGTGATTGGGATTCAATACCTAGTTACTACATTCATTTTTTACTGTATCGGTGGGGTGATGGCTGACTTGGTTCGTACAGAACTGCGAACCCCAGAAGTCGATTTTGTCACCCCTGAAGTCTACAACAGCTTATTTACGCTGCACGCCACAATCATGATTTTCTTGTGGATCGTGCCAGCTGGTGCGGGTTTTGCTAACTTCCTCATTCCCTTGATGATTGGGGCAAAGGATATGGCATTTCCGCGCTTGAATGCTGTTGCCTTTTGGATGATTCCCCCTGCGGGTTTATTGTTGATCGCTAGTTTAGTGGTAGGGGATGCACCGGATGCGGGTTGGACTTCCTACCCTCCCCTGAGCTTGGTAACAGGTCAAGTAGGTGAGGGAATTTGGATTATGAGCGTCCTTCTCTTAGGTACGTCATCGATTTTAGGGGCAATCAATTTCCTCGTCACATTGCTCAGGATGCGTATCCCCGGTATGGGGGTTCACCAAATGCCCTTGTTCTGCTGGGCGATGTTTGCTACCTCGGCGCTGACTTTGGTATCTACGCCAGTGTTAGCAGCAGGTCTAATTCTGCTGGCTTTTGACTTATTGGCAGGAACGACATTTTTTAACCCGACTGGGGGTGGCGATCCAGTGGTATACCAGCACATGTTCTGGTTTTACTCCCACCCAGCCGTTTACATCATGATTTTGCCCTTCTTTGGAGCAATTTCAGAAATTATCCCAGTGCATTCCCGCAAGCCGATTTTTGGCTATAAAGCGATCGCTTATTCGTCTCTAGCGATCAGCTTTCTGGGGCTAATTGTTTGGGCGCACCACATGTTTACCAGTGGTATCCCCGGTTGGTTGCGGATGTTCTTTATGATCACCACCATGATCATTGCCGTACCCACGGGAATTAAAATTTTCAGTTGGTTAGCAACAATGTGGGGTGGAAAAATCCAGCTTAACACTGCCATGCTATTTGCCATTGGCTTTGTCGGCACCTTTGTAATCGGCGGGATCAGTGGCGTGATGTTGGCAGCAGTGCCCTTTGATATTCACGTTCACGACACCTATTTTGTGGTAGCCCACTTGCACTACGTCCTATTTGGTGGTAGTGTTCTCGGCATTTATGCGGGAATTTACCACTGGTTCCCGAAAATGACGGGACGGATGGTAAACGAATTTTGGGGCAAGGTTCACTTTGCCTTAACAATAGTTGGTCTAAACATGACCTTCTTACCAATGCACAAGCTGGGATTAATGGGCATGAACCGCCGCATCGCCCAGTATGACCCCAAATTTACCTTTCTCAACGAAATCTGCACTTATGGCGCTTACATACTAGCAGTTTCGACATTCCCTTTCATCATCAATGCCATTTGGAGTTGGTTATACGGCGAGAAAGCTGGTAATAATCCCTGGAGAGCATTGACCTTAGAGTGGATGACTACATCACCACCTGCGATCGAGAATTTTGATCAAACCCCAGTACTGGCTACAGGCCCCTACGATTACGGCTTGGAAAAAGCTAAAGAAGGTGTACCTTTGTCTGATCCCAATCCAATCTTGTCTGCTGGGCCAAACTCAGTATTAAGAGCAGAACCCGACCCAGCGGTTGCCGCTAATCCCGAAGACCGGAAATAAAAAAGTATGGGGAATTGGGCATTGGGAATTGGGCATTGGGCATTGGTTATTCTCCATCTCCCCATTCCCCATTCCCTACTCCCCATTCCCCATTCCCTACTCCCCATTCCCCACTTATCAAAATTCATGCAAAGTCAAACTATTGACCCAGCTAAAACCGAACTAAATCATCATCACGCGGCACAAGCCTCCGTCGGTCATCACGAAGAACATCCAGACCATCGGATGTTTGGGCTAATTGTCTTCCTGATTGCTGAAGGGATGATTTTTATGGGGTTGTTCGGAGCCTATTTGGCTTACCGTGCTACCTTACCTGCATGGCCCCCAGCAGGTACTCCAGAATTAGAACTATTGCTACCTGGAGTCAACACCATCAATCTAATTTCTAGTAGTTTTGTCATGCACAATGCCGACACTGCTATCAAAAAGAACGATGCGCGGGGTGCGCGAATCTGGTTAGCAATTACTGCTGCAATGGGTGCTATCTTCTTGGTGGGTCAAGTATATGAATATACCCATTTAGAATTTGGTTTAACTACCAATTTATTTGCTAGTGCATTTTACGTTTTGACTGGTTTCCACGGATTGCACGTTACTATCGGCGTTTTGGCAATTGTTGCCGTGTTGTGGCGATCGCGCCTTCCGGGTCACTACAGTAACGAAAAGCACTTTGGCATTGAAGCAGCCGAAATCTACTGGCACTTCGTTGACGTAATTTGGATTATTTTGTTCGGATTACTGTATCTACTGTGAGTATTAATTATTAGTTGTTCATTCCACGCGGACAACTTAACAGGCCCCCACTAGGGGGCTTTTTTCATTAATAGAATGCTGCCGTTGCAGTTAGCGGCCCTGATGTCACATTATTTTATCTATAGGAATCGTATTTGATTTTTGAAATTATTTACGTAGGCGGGGAGTGGGGAGTAGGGAGTAGGGAATAAGGAATTAGGCTTTTCGAGTTGTACCGAGCTTTTTCAGAAATCAAATATTAGTC
>NZ_JAIVFR010000392.1 GCF_020829685.1 Nostoc sp. CHAB 5715
AAATTCTTGTAATTCTGCGATCGCCATTTCTAGATGCTGGTTTATCATTGTTCGTTCTTAGACAGATATCTCTATCCGTATTATCTCGCAGTTTTTTTCAGAAATCAAATATGAGTCCTATATTTTGGTTAAATTGCTTACCAATTCAGCTTAATGAACTAGAACGCCAGTACATACAGTACTATTGTCCAACTTTAAATCAAAGTAAAATACCTCAAAAAAAGTTGTTACCTAGCTTTCAAATGCTAACACTGTCGCTCAAAAAATTAAACGAGCGAGTGCTGGTTTTCGGAGTATGTCCTGCTAGTGAAAAACTTCCGCTCAAAACAATAGTTATAGGTCAATACGGTTCAGTTAAGGCCAAAACTCTTTATCAAAGTCAAATTTTTTAACGAACCGCCAAGGACGCCAAGGACGCAAAGAGAAGGAAGAAATGCTTAACTGAACTGTATTGAGTTATAGGTTATCTGGCTAACTATACAGAAACTCGGCTTGCAACAACATTAGTTCGGAAAAGTTTGCAAGCTGTAAATAGAAAGCCCAATAGTTTATTTAGATGGATTGAGTACGACCGACTTAAAAATGGCGCTCGTTGGTTAACTAGGTGCAATGGTATCGAAACAAGGCTGATTCCTTGGTTTGAAGAACGCATTATGCACAACCCTAGTATGTACAGAGTCATGGAAGAGAAGCGTTTTGGAGTTTGGACTTCAATCCCATTAAATGACTATGAAGCAATGAGGCAAGACGTGAAAGCTATGTCATTTACTGAAAGATTGGAATTAGCGCGAAACTCAGAAATTGGCTGGCAATTATTTCCTTTGGAATGTGGTTTGCAGTTGAAAGTTATCAGTGGTGTAGAGCTTCTCTGTCTTACTAGTGAACAGCTAGAAGTATTACTGGATAAGAAGCCCTACATACAAGAACAGCATCCAGGTATTTGTGCTATTGATGAAGATCCTATTCCTAAGTTGCTATTTTAATTTTGTATTTTTTTGCAAAATTACTACAGCTTTGAAAGCTACATCTCATACCCAAACTCAGACTCCAACAAACTCAGCACTTTCTCTTCCAGTCCAGTCAAATAAGCACGATTCAGCTTCCCCAACGACTCTAAAAACCTCTGCACCGACTCCTCCAGCCCACTTGAATACACCCGACTGATGCGATCGCTAATCTCCCGCACCTGCTGACACTCGGCAGGCAGGTAATTGTAAGATTTCAGGTGCTGCAAACCAACGGTGTACTCACCATCCCAGGCTCTCAAGGTGCAACTAAACTCGTTTACTGCGCTGACTATCCCCCAACACCCACCCTTGCCCCTGAGTTCCGGGTTGTCTTTAACAAGGATTTGGCACACTTCGCCGATTTGGTAGGTATTAGGTACTTGGGTACGCTCCATGATGCGCTGCACAACATCTTTCACGATTCTACCACTTGGCACTTTACCCCCCGCTTGTTCCACCGCGTGCTGCCATGCTTCTGGCTGTTGTTGAGGCTCTAGCTTTGCCAGAGGTCGAACCTGTACTTCTGATGTGGGCAAAATTTGGGAACTATTAGTTCCCATTTCATCCTGGCTTTCATTTTGGGAACTATTAGTTCCCATTTTTATATTGTCAACTATCAAACAACCAGCTATTAGATAATTTACATGGCGGTAAGTATAACTAAACCTGTCTCTGCAATACTCTTCAAAGGTTTTATGCGTAGAACGATATAACCTGCGATCGCGCAATTCTGCCAGCGCCTTCCCCGCCTCAAAAAATGCCCGTTCCACTTTTCGCTCCAAGTGCAAGCGATCGCTAATTTCCTGCTCGGTTAATTCGGGTATTTCAACGGCAGTAACGGTGATTGTTGCAACGCTTGGATTTTCTTCTTGGACAAGGCTATCTGGTGGTGTGCTGTTATTAGATGGAGGGACGGTGGCTTTTTTACGCTTAGAGGATGGCTTAGTCATATTTCCATCTCTTTCAGTTCAGCGACATTTTCTTAAAGTGTGATGGTTTGCTGCAATTGTCTACCCCAAAATCCTTATCAACAAAACTTGTGGATTGACAGTAGCATGATTAAATCTCAGGATCTGCTTCTAGGCTTACACCAAAATCAACTCCTAAAACTCTTTCAATTTTGCGAAGATTTTCAATTGAAAGCGCTCCTTTGAGAGTTTCCTTTTCAACGTCATACCAGTAAGTCCGCGAAACACCAACTTCATCGCATATTTGCTCTAAGGACTTACTAGAATTCAGCCGAGCTTGCTTAATGCGCTCTCCTAGCCCTTCAATCTCTACTTCTTTGACTTGTCTTATCCGCATTCTTGTACTAATCACACTACCACCTCCTTAGAGTAAAGCGTTAACTGATAGTTTTACTATACACTATTAGCTTTTAGTTAACGCACTATAAACTATTAGTGTACTATAAAAATATGGAGAAAGCGCCCCCGACTCGCAATCAAAAGCGCTTTCTCTGCCCTTAAAAATAAGGAATTTTTATCATCATGACACATCCGCAATACACACAGCAAGCCCTCTCTCGCTACACCCTCCCCCGTCTCAAAAGAATTGCCGCAGAACTTGGTGTAGCAACCAGTGGGGACAAGAGAGCGGCTGAAACTTGGGTAGACACAATTCTCGCTCATCAGTCAGCCCAGGCTCAAAAAATCACCGACGAACAAGCCACTGCCCAAGCCGAACTGGACAACTACATCGCCGACCAAGCCCAAGCCGTAGCTCCCGAACCCCTCAGAATAGTCGAAATCTCGTTTTCTGATTACGAATATTACGCTGGTAATCAACTGATAGCCAGCATCAGCCATGATGACAACCACTTAACGCAACGCTGGGTAGTCATGGTCAACGATAAAGAAGTATTTCGTGCCAACACTCTAATGCGTTGCGATCGCTTCATCTGCACTCACTACAAAGACGGCTCATTACCTGTGCAGGAAAAAGAAGCAACACCCCCCACGACCGAAAACCGAATCATGGCGCATATCTTCAACGAGTGCCAGAAGTACGGGTTTGAAATTCTCGATGATGGCATTTATACCCACAATACTGAAGACGGCAAACTACGCAAATTGGGCGAAGTCGGATGCACTGAAGGTAACTGGTGGGTAATCCTGGGTTGTTCAGGTCAGCAGCAGTATTCTAACTCTGTGTTTGATGCTGTGCGCTCATTGTCGATGGTGGATGTGTCTACTGATAGTAAATCCATTTTTGATGAATATTTTTTAGAGCAACCCTTAGAACAGCTAACTGGCAATAAATTGCAACGGCTGCTGGAGAGAGCGGAGTTAGTCACAGCGTAAGGAGGCAGGGGGGCAGGGGTGCAGAGGGGAAAGAATCTGTACAAATCTCTCCTCTGCTCCTCTGCTCCTCCGCTCAAGAGCTTCATTGTCCCTTCATTCACCAATCAATATGCAACCCACAATCTCAATCCCCCAACACTGGGCATACCCTGGTTTTGCTTTGGATCAGCGTACAGAACAAGGCACGATTCTAGGACTTTACTACTACCCATCTGGAACAGAATTGGCTGAACAATTTGATGAAGGATGGCGTTATGTATTGATGCCTAAGAAGAATTCTGATGAAATATCGTACTTGCAAGAGGCTCAAATCCAACCGCTCACACCAGAAGAATTATTTCACCAAATTAACGCAGAAATTGACTTTTATCAACAACAGATAAGCATTCTCAACCGACAGTTAACCGTATTAACTAAGGGTGCAAACAATGGCTAATTCTACAAACAGTTTTGACCGTAGGGCTAATCATTTGCTGCGTTCAATTCGACTTTGCGGTGGTTGTGTTCCATTGCATCGGCTTCAGTTCCAATTCTCAGATTCAGTCATTCAAACTCTACTGGATAAAGAACTGGTGCAAGTGCAGAACACGGGACGCGGTTTTTTGTTGGAGATTGCTGACTAATGAATTACTTGAGGAGAAGACCAATTAATTCTCTTCTACCTCCTAGTCACAAATGCCCTTTATTAGCTCAAATATTGATGACTGAATCAATTGCTAAGGCTTTAAAAGCAATTCGCGTCTCTTACGAACTCACACAAACAGAACTAGCGCAAAAACTCCAAATAGGCAAATCACATTTATCTGAAATTGAATCATCAGCTAAAAAACCAAGTCTCGCCCTATTACTGCGCTATTCCGAAGCCTTTGATATACCACTATCCTCAATTCTGTTTTTAGCTGAACACATTGACGAAGGTATTGACGAAACGACAGAATTTATCTCTCTCAAAATCATAGCCCTATTGAAATTCATTCAACAGTGGCGCTCTCCGTAATCGCTTTCTCCCTTGAATCTCAATATCAAACACCAAGGACACAATCATGAAACTTTACGCAAAAACCATTCCACAGACTTTACCCAATTGGGCAACTGTCGTTACAAAGAGCGCAGATTTATTTGAGATTGAAATTAACGATGAACACCCGAACTTTCAATCTCTGCTTGAAGAGTTGGCAACAGAAATTGAGCCAGGAACAATAGGAGTAAAAGCAGAAGATTTATGTTTCAGGCTCGGTATAGAAATGTCTAACCCACATCTCCACCACTTAGTTGAACAAGCCCAAACCCTGATATCCCTTATTGCTACGCACCCAGACTACAAACAACTACTGGAGTTGGGATATCAACCTGATTTAAACATTGCCGATGCTCAAACTGCACTGACTTATTTGCAGTGGGAACTAGAGCGTAATCGAGAACTTTCAATTTAATACAAAAGCGTTCACCTGAATGAGTGCCGCTTATTCAAGTGAACGCACGGAAGTTTCTCTTCCGCTACAGAATTCTCATTATTGCACACGAAACACTAATCAATGAAACATTAACCGAGGTGAAACATGACTACTGAAATCAAACTAGGTTTATGCAACCCTCCAGAACCCATCTATTTATATGTCAAAAACGCCGAGTTAGGTGGAGAATCTTACCTGTGGTATAACTACGATATTGACAGGGATAAAACCATTCCTGTTACCCAAAGAGCATTAACTGGGTACTTATCAGAACTGCGATTGACCACTAAAGAATTCAAAGGCAAGGACAATCTGAAGCTCGATATTGTTGTCAGTGCCGATGGACTTTATGTCATAAGAAGTGGTATTGAAACAAACTTTACCAAAAGCTTTCTTTTAGCTGCCTCTTTAATCCAAGATTTTTCTAAGCCACTTATTATCGTTGCTACTGCTGGCGACGAAAACACGGTTTTCTGTAATCTTTACGATGCCGCAACCAAAACCAAGATTTACAGAGAATGGAGTAGAGATTTGGATTGGGCAACAATCATTCATGACATCCAATCTCTTTTAGGTAGTGCTTCATCAACTATTCCATCCGCACCAAAACTTAGCGTAGTCCCTCAACCAGTACACCCTCAAGACTTGCGAGTAAAAAATATTCGCACCTTGCTTGATTATCCTCTTGATTTAGTTAAAGAGTGGTTGCAATTTCAGGATGTTGACCGCCCAAGTTTACTTCATATTACCAAGATTAATGAACTGGTAAAAACAATGTGTTTGGCTTGGGCAGCAGATAAGTGTGACCATCCAAATCATGCCGAATCTTCGTATCAAAAGCTAGTTGTTGATGCTGTTGTTAGCGGTACGGATGAGTTAACAGCAATCAGTACATGGATGCAAGAGTTGCAAACTACAAAAGCAGGAGCAGTGTAAATCAAAAGTCAGAATTCAGAACATTTTTACTTCTGAATCCTCAATTAATCAAATAGGAATTAAGCTATGAAAGTCATTGTCACAGTAGTCGATAAAATCACGAGTGAAGCGCACCTAAATATTCCTGATGGACTGTCAGAGTCCGCAATCAAGCAGCACATTACAGACTTATACAACAGTGGGGAGATGCTGATTGATTTGAATATTGCTCAGGTGGAGTTTGAATCTATCAGCGCTCAAATTGTTAAAGAACAAACTGACACCAATTCTATCTCTTTATCAGAGGTGACATTATGAATCCCAAATGGACTGATGAAGAACTCGCAATCATTGAAGAAATGGCTTGTCTCTACACTGTTAAACAAATAGCTTATCGCCTCAAAATCAGAGGATACACACGCTCAACATCAGCTATTCAAAAGAAACTGCGCTTTTTAGGATACTCCGCACGTCCCATCCTTGATAACTACAACTGCTGCGAAATTGCTAGAGTTCTGCAACTCAAGTCAGCTACTGTTTGGAGTTGGGTTAAAAAGGGCTGGATACGTACAACCAGACGTTCTGGCAGATATCACCAAATCAGAAGCAAAGACTTAAAACGATTTCTTCAAAACCCACCCCAACGTATTAAGAATCGCATTGCTGCGATTGATAAAGACGCTATCGAATATTTAGTGGGGAAACTCGTATGATTGAC
>NZ_JAIVFR010000393.1 GCF_020829685.1 Nostoc sp. CHAB 5715
ATCTAGGTACGTATTGAAATACACCTTTGGGAAAACCAGCGTCTACCAAAATTTCTGTAAGTTTCGCTGCAATCACAGAAGATGTTTCCGCAGGTTTGAGGAGAGTACAATTGCCTGAAACCAAAGCTGCAACAGTCATTCCGCAAGCGATCGCTAGCGGGAAATTCCAGGGAGAAATCACTATAGCAATACCGCGTGGTTGGTAAATATAATGATTAGTTTCGCCAGATATGTCATAATTAACACCTTTGTCTAATCGTTCTATCTCGTCAGCGTAGTACCGACAGAAATCTATCGCTTCCGAAACCTCTCCATCAGCTTCCTTAACGGCTTTCCCAACTTCCAAAACTATCCAAACTGAAAGTTCAGCGCGGCGTTCTTCCATCAAATCACCCGCTTTCCGCAAAATATCAGCGCGTTGTTTAGCTGGTGTTTTTTTCCACCCAGGAAACGCCGCTTTCGCAGCTTGCATCGCCTGTTCTGCTTGTTCAACACTAATCAACCCAACCTTACCAACTACCTCACTGAAATTAGAAGGATTGAGAGAATCAACAAATTCCGGCGGATTCACATATTCGCCATTAATCAGTGGTAAATAAGTTTTACCCAATTGTTGACGAACGCTTTGGAAAGCTTGCGCCGCCTTCGTTCTCACCTTTTCCTGGGCGTAATTGGTATCAGCAGCACCGAGGAAATGAGAGTTAGGAGAGACGCGATTAATCGCGTCTGTACTTTGGAGAGACGCGACGCCAGTCGCTACAACGGGGGGAACCCCCGCAACGCGCTGGCTCATTAATCGCGTCTGTACGTTAGGAGTTAAAGAGTTCTTTTCATCTTTGACAATCGGCGGCGCTAATAGTTCTTCAATTGGTCGATTTTCGAGATTTTGGCGTAAAAAGGAACTATTAGCTGTATTTTCCAACAATCGACGAATTAAATACGCCATTCCAGGTAATAATTCACCGTAGGGACAGTAAACTCTGACTCGATAACCCCTGTCAACCAACGCCTTTGCAACTTTATCACCCATACCGTAGAGGACTTGCAATTCAAAGCGACGGCGGGGGACATTTAAACTTTCAGCTATGGCAATGGCGCGAGAATGCGATCGCACATTATGGCTACCAATGGCAGAATACACATATTGATGATTTTCTAACAACAATTGAGTGATGGTTTCAAAGTTAGCATCAGTTGCGGCTTTGTCGTTATAAACTGGCTGTGGCCAATGCTTCTGCGCTGCTTTGATAGTTTCCTGATCCCAATATGCGCCTTTTACCAAGCGGATTGTCAGGGGATAGCCACGTTCTTTCAACCAGGAAATTACGTCTTTAGTATCTTGCTCGCTATCACGCAGATATGCTTGAATAGTTATCCCTATATCTGTGCGTTGCCGAAACTCTTCTTCTAGTAACAGTTTTTTCAGGATGGTAAGAGTTATGTCTTTATAGGCATACTGTTCCATATCAAAATGGACAGCTGCGCCTAATTCTTTAGAACGACGTAAGAGAATACGAATGCGATCGCTAACTCGCTCCTCACTACCTTTAGCATCTAATGGGTCAAATTGGGAGTAAAACGCTGTTAACTTCACAGAAACCTGGACTTTTGGGATTGCTTCGCCATCAGCCTCATCAATAGCCGGGATAGCTGACCAATTCTTTGATGCTTCCACCAATTGTTGTATTAATTCTAGATAGCGTTCTAGATAAGACTGCGCTTCGGCTTCGGTAATCACCGCCTCACCAAGTAAATCGATGGTGAAAGCCATTTTCTCTTTTCTTAGTCGTTCAACTGTTTTAATGACTTGTTTAATATTTTCCCCAGAAATATATTTATGAGCAAGAGTTTCAACGGCTGTACCAACGGTTGTAGCAGCAACTTGTCCTGGCATAGAGTCGGGGTTAGCAAAGTTTAGCATTCCCTTCAAAGTTGCCGGTAATTCTACAGATTCATCGCCTAAATATTCTTGTAAATGTGAGGCAATTTCTGATTTACTGTGCAAAGCAGGTAGCGTATCTATAAAGCGAAATAGTTGCACTCGTAACCCAGGATTACTCATCGCCCAGGCTAGTAATTTATCATCCCAGCGCATTTGATCCCGCAGGGAAGAAAAAAACGAACGATTTTCCTGCGTTGCTGCTAGAAGTTGTTTAGCAATTTCTTGGGTTTTAGCTTCGTAGGTGCTTGTTTGTACTTGTAATACCACTGATAATAAACTCCGTTAATTAAGGCAAGGCTTTTTGTACAAAGCCTGTGTCTTCTATTTTGACGCTTTCATATATCGAGTGGGGAGTGGGGAGTGGGGAGTGGGGAGTGGGGGATGGGGGAGCAGGGGGAGCAGGGGAGGCAGGGGAGGCAGAGGGGCAGGGGGCAGAGGGAGAATAGCTTAATGACTAATGGCTAATGACTAATGACCAATGACTAATGACTAATGACTGACAAGTGTTATCCTTTTGTTGATCTATTTCTAACTTGATTAGACAGATGTTGCAGCACAAGAGATTAGCTCAGTCATACTAAGAGTGTGGATACTATAGGACTCCTATTTGATTTTTGAAATAACTCGCCCTCAACTCGAAAAGGCTGATTCCCTACTCCCTACTCCCTACTCCCTACTCCCTACTCCCTACCTACACAAAGAAGTTCAGAAATCAAATCGGATTGCTATACATTTATGCCTACAGAAAACCTCACGCATATCTTATTTTCTAACTGGCAACACATACTCCAACCTTTTGGTGTTGACCAGGTAGCGGCTGAGAAAGCTTTTAATGACTTGGTTGCAGCTTACTCTACCCCTGGTCGCTACTACCATACATTGAAACACATCGATCGCGTCCTCAGCATAATTCAGATTTTGCAAGGTTACACCAGCAATCTAGCTGCTGTTCAACTAGCTGCTTGGTTTCATGATGTAGTGTATGACACTCAAGCTCAAGATAATGAACAACGAAGTGCAGACTATGCTTTTGATCTGCTGAGTAATTTGGGTATTCCAGAAAGTACCATAACTATTGTCACGCGTCTCATTCTGAACACTAAAGACCACCAAGCTGCGGTGGATGACTATGATAGCCAAGTTCTACTTGATGCAGATTTAGCGATTTTGGCTACTAACCAAGTGCATTATGGAGAATATGCCTATGCCATTCGCCAGGAATATAGCTGGATGGCAGAGGCAGATTATATCACAGGTCGTCAGCAGGTTTTAGAACGATTTTTACAGCGATCGCATATCTACTTTACTCCTTTAATGTCAGAGTTCGCTGAACCATGTGCCCGTGGCAATATCCAGGGAGAAATTCAGTCTTTATTGTCTCGTTAGTTTTAGGCGATTCTCATTTAAATGCAACACGCGGTGGGGTAGCACAGCGATCATTGGTGTCAACTTAAGCTAAAAATCGCTTATCTGTTGGCTTCCACGCCCGCCTGGAACTAAAGTTCCAGGCTAATAGCTAAAGTCTACTAAAGTAGACTAAAGATTTTTCGGATTATTTAGTCATCAAAAGATGACTTTCGCTATTAGCAAGGAACTTCAGTTCCTTGCGGGACATGGCTTTTACGTTAAGTTGACACCAATGCACAGCGATGCACCCCTACCACAAACTTGTATTCCATGCAATTGGAATCAGCTAGAAATCTTGAATTTCTTACCGTCTGCTACCGCCACGGTGAGGTACTTCAGTGTCTTGTAGCTTTCTTTTAGGTGCAAAAACTTCTTGATGTTGTTGTTGCTGAATTTTTTCCTGTGCAAACTTGACACGGGTGCGAACTCCGAGATCAACATCTGTATCGAGCATTTGCTGAAGTTGATTTGTAATCCGCGACGCTTGATCGGGTAAAGTAACTGCTATGGCGATCGCTAGTGTTTCTAAACTTGTCACTGCTGCATAGCGCACTACCCACTCTGGATCTTGAGAAATTAGTAATAGCGCCTCTAATACCTGAGTCTGAATAGATTCTAGTTTCTCAGGCGATACTTGCTGCCAGCGCAAAGTGCCTAATCCCCTGGCAGCTGCCCGCCGCACACTCAGAGAAAAATCGGTCTTTGCTGCCTCTAACAAGGTATCCAGGGCCCGGACATCGCCAATTCCCGCTAAGGCACGAATAGCCCAGGCTCTAGCACCATAGTTGTAGCCATCAATTAGTTGCAATAGTGGCGATACTGCGGCTTCCCCGATCGCAATTAGCCCATCTACCGCCGCCACCGCCGCCCCTGGATTGTTGTAGCCTAAAGCTGCAATTAGTGTAGGAACAGCTTCTTCTATACCAGCTGCTGCTAACTCCTGAACTGCGTCTAATAACCGATCCGAGGAATCTGCTTCTTCTACAGCACGGATCAATATTTGCGCCAGATCGCTGTTATTCATAATCATTTTTCTTGAGTAATTAGTCGTCAGCCAATTGTAGCTTAAGCTATCCGTAGTTGGCATCATACATAAACCCCCTAGCCCTGATTTTACAATTAGCTTGGGGGTTGATGTGTAGTAAAAATTTGGTTGTAACGTATTAATAACAACTGATTATCTAGAATTTATGACTACAACAGCGAGTCCATCAAATTCATTACTTTAATCGCACCTTCTGAGAAAGTGCTTGGTGTTGTGTGATTGACTTGATGTTCTAGTAATCCTTTAAGAGAAATTAGCTTTAGGCTATTTTCAGCAAGAGTCTGTGCGATCGCATTTGCTGCGGGTAGATATCCAATTGCTCCTAAATCTGCCAACACTGCTCGACGCAATTGCAATTTCTCTCCCGCCAGAGCTTGTACCAGCCGTTCTCCATAAACTGGTTCTTGGGTTAATTGATACATGGCTCGGGCGGCAGAATATTGGACCAATTCGATTGGATGCTCTAAGAATGCTTTTACCAAAGGGGCGAACTCAGTCGCTCTTAAGGTTCCCAAGGCTTCTAAGATAGCGTCGTAGGGTTGAGATAAATCAGGCTGTGATATCAGCTGCTCTCCCTCCAAACCTACTGTTAATAGCTTGATTAGCGCCGGAATACAAACCGGATCGCCCAGCATCTCTAAAGATTGTACCGCCGCTTCCCGCACATAAAAATCTGAGCAATCTAAACACCTAATTAAAGGTGATACTGCCTGGCGATCGCCCAGTTTCCCTAAGGCCCTAGCTGCGTTCCGTCGCAGAGGATATCCGCCTTCTGGTGTCTTGTCGGCTTCATCCTCTAAGGCTTTGATCAATCCTCTAACCGCAGCTGGTTCATTTATGCGAAACCTTCCTAACCACCAGGCAGCATAAAATCGCAGACCTAAATCTGTACTCTCAAGATTAGCGATCGCCTGCTCTACAGTTAAAGATCCACCGTCGGCATTGTCAACTGTCAGTGATAAATCTTTAATGTTCTCCAGACTGGGATTCATGGTTGTGTTCGCTATGTGTTGTATCAGCGTTCAATGGCTGAATGCTGACTATTTTGCCACCCAAGCGAGTAATGCGCTGCATTTCCTGATTCATCCGGTTCTCAGGCACTGTGAAAAACACACTGCCACTAGAACGAATCGGATAATTGGTTTTGTCGGTTTCTTCGCTTTGGCGCAGACCCACTACTTCATACCGAAAGTAGCGACTACTTGTTCTACTACTAATTTGTCCAACCATAAAATTAATTCCCAATTCTAAATTGTCATTAGTCTCAGTTCGCGCAGCCTCTCCTTGGGGAGAAGTTCTGATGGTCAAAGCCTCCGCTCAGACTTCTCTATTTGTCCTTATGATTATTGACACTAAAGTGGTTTCACACTGGCTATTTTGCCACCTTGTTTTACCACTCTCTGGAAGTAAGCAGATAGTCCTTCATAGGGTATGATAACAGCTTGATTGACCCGGCGTGTGCTAGGATACCCAGCCCCAAAAACGCCTGCCACTTCAATGCGGTAGAGTCTGCCTTCTTGGCCGAAAGTTCCTGCACCACCAAAAGTACTGTTAGGGGTAACGCCTTTTTCAGGAGCAACGTAGGAAAAGCCGGAAGGGCCACCAGAGGGAGGAACAACGACAGATGCACTATTGCGACCGAGTTCGCTAGCAAGACGGGAGGACTTGCCTTTGAGTTGGGAGGTATCGCTACTGGCATAGCCGCGATAAAGTTGGAATATCCGGCTAAATCCCACAGTTTTCTGTCCTGTTTGAGTTTCAAAGCCGCGATAGTAAGGCACAATATTTTCACCAAAGTTAGATTGATACTCTGGCGAATCAATATAAGAATCTATGTCGGCTTCATATCCCTTGGTTTGGTATAAGTCCAAGTGATAAACCACATCAGACTCATCATAGGGGGCACGACCCAACAAATGTTTATAGTTGAGTTCGATGACGCGAGTTTGGAAATTGTCGTAGAAAAACTTGGATTTGTATAGCTC
>NZ_JAIVFR010000394.1 GCF_020829685.1 Nostoc sp. CHAB 5715
CAGAACAGCGTATTGAGCAGGAATTGCGTCGGGAGTTAGCCATTGCGCTCTACACACAAGACATTCTCTCCTTCGGTAAAGCACGAGAATTAGCTGAAATGGATAAATACGAATTTGGGCAACTGCTGGCTCTTCGTGGAGTAATGAGGCATTACAGTTGTGAAGAATTGGATGATTACTTAACCTATGCCCGTAGTGAGTAACCCTTCACCAATTCTCAATTTGGCAATTGTGAATCAGCTTATCCTTCTGCATCAGCAGTTTGGTGAGATTCTGATTCCAAGTGCTGTATTGGATGAGTTAAAAGTTAGTGAAGATCGACCAGGTTCTTAAGCAATTCGTGAGTCAATTTCATTCCGATGGATTCAGAGTCGAGAGGTAAGTAATGAACCCCTTGCTCAACTTCTGAAGCAAACATTGGATCGAGGGGAGGCTGAAGCGATCGCCCTTGCCATTGAGGTTAAAGCAGAATGGACACTTCTAGATGAACGTGAGGGCAGAAAAGTTGCTAAATCTCTAGGACTGAAAGTAACAGGGATTTTGGGGATTTTGCTGCGTGCTAAACAGCTAGGTGAAGTCGAATCATTGCAGCCTGTGATTAATGAATTAATAAACAAAGCCGGATTTCGGATAGCACCGGAGCTATTAGCACAGATTCTGATGCAGTAGAAAATTTAGCTTCATGTTAACTCAGGCTTTAGTAGTTAACTCGCAACCTCACCGCTAGAAAGATTGAGGCTCTGACTTAATTTATCGCTGTATGCAGAACCTCAAACCTACCGCCACAAAGAATTATTTTTTAGCAATTATCCATACTGCGTGAATAATCCCAGGAATGTAACCAAAAAGTGTCAAAACTATATTAATCCAAAAGTCTATACCAAAACCTACTTGCAAAAAAACTCCCAGAGGCGGTACGAAAATGGCACACAAAATCCGAACTAAATCCATTTAAACCTCCTATTCATCTCATAAAAAACAGCTTGTTGGTAAAGTGATTCACCAATGCTCAAGCATATTTGTACCTTTCAAAGATAACATTTCCTCTGTTAATCTAGATCACGGTTAAGATGCGGTAAACCGCACTCAAGATTAGCCACCGCTAATTTTAGCTTTGTAACCTAGTTTGCTCAAAATCTCGACAATTTTCTGCTTGTGTTCGCCCTGAATTTCAATTTCGTTATCTTTAACTGTCCCACCTGTGCCGCACTGGGTTTTTAACTGCTTCACCAAATCAGCTAAGGTTTCTGGTTTGGCTTGAAAACCGCTAATCACTGTAACGGTTTTGCCTTTGCGTCCTTTGCGGGAAGCTTGTACTTTGAGATTTTGTTGTTGTGCGGGGAGTTCGGGAATTGGTCTTTCTGTGGCGGCAGAGTTGTCGTTGCCAAATTCGCGGTAGACAAAGTTTTTGTCAGAAGATTTAGAATTGGAAGAAGACATAAAATGAATGTTTAAGAAAATTTCAAAGGCAGTGGAAACTTCTATGCAACCATTCTGCTGGGATATCAATTTCTAGGCTAACATTACAAATCCATTGCGAGGGATTCAAAGTAATTGGGCATGGGGCATCCCTTCGACTTCGCTCAGGGCAAGTGGGCATTGGGCATTGAGTATTGATGAAGAATTTAGTTTCTAGTCTCCAGATATAACTTGAATATGCCCCAGACTTTCTATAATAATTAAGTCATTCCCGTCATTGAAAACAGCCTGTGACTACCACTCCCCTCTCTCCAAGTTCAACTGCTCAAGTTCCTGATACGCTAGGTCGCTTTGGACGCTTCGGCGGTAAGTATGTACCTGAAACGCTGATGCCTGCTCTTACTGAACTAGAAACAGCTTATCAGCAATACCGCAATGACCCTGGTTTTCAAGCAGAACTACAGCAGTTGTTACGGGACTATGTAGGACGTGCCACACCATTATATTTCGCTGAACGCCTGACTGCTCATTATGCCCGACCCGATCGCACGGGGCCGCAAATTTACTTAAAACGCGAGGATTTAAATCATACTGGTGCTCATAAAATCAATAATGCCCTTGGTCAGGTATTGTTGGCAAAGCGCATGGGTAAGCAACGGATTATTGCCGAAACGGGTGCTGGACAACACGGAGTTGCCACAGCTACAGTTTGCGCTCGTTTTGGGTTGGAATGCATAATTTACATGGGCGTTCATGACATGGAACGCCAAGCTTTAAATGTGTTCAGAATGCGGTTGATGGGGGCAGAAGTGCGTCCGGTGGAAGCGGGAACGGGAACCCTGAAGGATGCCACTTCTGAAGCAATCCGTGATTGGGTGACAAATGTAGAAACAACTCACTACATTCTCGGTTCGGTAGCAGGGCCCCATCCTTACCCAATGATGGTACGTGATTTCCATGCAGTAATCGGCCAAGAAACTCGCGCCCAAGCAATCCAAAAGTGGGGTGTATTGCCTGATATTCTCTTGGCTTGCGTGGGTGGTGGTTCCAATGCTATGGGACTATTCTATGAGTTTATGAATGAGCCTTCTATACGGTTCATTGGGATTGAGGCAGCAGGAGAAGGTGTTAATACTGAAAAACACGCAGCAACCTTGACAAAAGGACGAGTTGGTGTATTGCACGGAGCAATGAGCTATCTTCTGCAAGATGAGGATGGGCAAATCATTGAGGCACACTCAATTAGTGCAGGTTTAGATTATCCCGGTGTGGGGCCAGAACATAGCTATTTGAAAGATACTGGTCGCGCTGAATACTATAGTGTGACGGATGCAGAAGCTTTAGCGGCATTTCAGCGATTGTCAAAATTGGAAGGGATTATCCCGGCATTAGAAACAGCCCATGCGATCGCCTACCTCGAAACCCTGTGTCCCCAACTAACCGACAGTCCCCGGATTGTAATTAACTGCTCTGGGCGTGGCGATAAGGATGTACAAACAGTAGCCAAGTTATTAAATGACGCGTAAATATACTTAAAAGCGATCGTCATGGCTTTGACTGGTGAGGTGTCTGTGCTGCATGAGCGGCTAGACACCATTGAACGGTTGCTAGAGGTTAAAGGTATTTTATCAGCTACTGAGATTGAAGCTTACGAGCCGGATGCCAAAGTAACTAAGTACAGCTTTGCGTAAAATCGTGGCGAATTGAGGGTTGAAATTTAAACGCAGAGGTAAGCGCAAAGGTACGCAGAGAATTCGCTACGAATTAATGAAATGTTGTACTAAGGAACGGGAACAGTGGCGTGCAGAATATATTGCGCGGGTATTGCGCGTGGTACAGGAAGAGTTAGAAACCCTCAAGAAAAGCTAGTACAGCACGGCAAAAGTAAACTACCTATCCCAAATCAATGAAATCCTTGCGATATAGAAATTACGAATTACGTAGCTTGCTTCTTGCCGAGGCGAGTATTAGGAATTCCAGGCAAGAGGTTTTAGTGGATAAATTTATGCCATTTATATCCCATCTTCACCATCTATACCAGTATTAATACTGAATTATGTAATATATTGATATTCAATCATAATTCATAATAATTCTATCTTTTTAAGTGTTAATACTGTTTAATTTTCTGAATACATAATTGTTTTTTAACCACTATTAGCCAAATACTGAAAATATTCGTATATTACAAAATGAAGTTTTCAAAGTGAGTTAAATAAAATAGTCATACTAATGGTAGAGGAAAATTTTTTATAAACAGCAAGAATTTTTCATAATTTTATGAATTTTAAAGTTAACTGGTAGTTTTTGAACAAAAAACGCCATAAACAGAGGTATATAGACCTATAATCAAGTTGTCAGATTGATACTAGCTTAGTTAAGCTTTCTGGAGCTAGAGTTCCAGTTAGTTTCAGCAAATGATTAAAACAACAATCTACAGCGTTGCTTTGGGCACTATTATTCTCAGTAGTGGAGCGATCGCTACTCCTGTAACAAATTCAACTTTTACGTCGACATCTTCAAATGTATCAAATAGTACTGTTAAAGTTGACACTGCTGCTTTAGAAGAGGCGGTTTTCAAACAAATTAATGACTACAGAGTTTCCCAAAAACTACCAAAGCTGACTCGTAATTCTGCCATTGATAATCAAGCCAGGATTCACAGTCAGGATATGGCTAATCGTAAAGTTCCCTTTGGACATACGGGATTTTCAGAACGTGTTAAAGCAGTCGGTATTCCTTACAAAACAGCTGGTGAAAATGTCGCTTCCAACTATGGATATAGTGACTCTGTGACAACAGCTGTTCAAGGCTGGCTCAAAAGTCCAGGGCATCTAGCCAATATCAAAGGTAATTATGAGAAAACTGGGATTGGTGTCGTTAGCAACAGTAGAGGCGAAATCTACTTCACACAAATTTTCTTTCGCTGATAGATTTGGTAAAATTTAGGTTTTTTCTGAAATTCCCCCAGACTTCAGTTTCTTAGCAAAGCTTTTGCTAAATGTTGAATAATGTAGTATTCAATAGACAAATGTCATTGAAACTACATTATTTTTTTAGGAATTCATAAAAATCTTAAATTATCAGCAAAAATAACCGTGATTTTACGATGCTGACCTATTGAAGTATTGACAATTGAAAACGATTTTTTGTTGTACTTCCTATACAAGGATGTAGGCAGATTGCCAAAATTCATCAATCCTTAATAGTATCCTGATATATATCGTCGGAACAATAGGGTAGAGTATAAGTCTTATATCTCTACATATTACGTAATTCTCCATGTTCCGACAAACTGCTTTTGGCATCGCTTTAAGTGCGCTTGTCCTTGCTAGTGGGTTAACGACTGTTCCGATACCAAATCATCCTTCTACGAATACATCCACCCGTAATAAGCTGTTGTCGCTTTTTTCGAGTCAGGCTGCAATATCGACTCCTACTTTTAAAACTACGGAGCTAGAAAAATCCGTTTTTGACGAAATTAATCGATATCGGGCTTCTAAAGGACTGCCAAAGTTGACCTTAAATGCAAATATCACTCGACAGGCTAGAATTCATAGTCAGAATATGGCTAAAGGTAAAACCCCATTTAGCCATCAGGGATTTGAACGCCGAGTCAAAGCTATCCCTATTCGCTACAGCAGTGCGGCGGAAAATGTTGCTTTTAATCGAGGATATAGTAACCCTGTGAATGAAGCTGTTACTGGTTGGATCAAGAGTCCCGGACATTTAAAGAACCTAAAAGGAAATTACAACCTGACTGGAATTGGCGTTGCTACTAATAATCAAGGCGAAGTCTACCTTACACAGCTTTTTTTTCGCACTAGGTAGATTTAATTTCTGATTGTTTTGCACAATAATAATGTAGTGTCTGACAAGACTTTTATTTGCTGGACACTGCTATTATTTTTGAACAATTCATGACATTACAAGATTTTCAGGTGAGCGATCGCGATCTGGGCGATGCGGTTCTAGTACAGTATTTAGAATCAACTGCGATCGCAGTTGATACAGAAACGATGGGATTATTGCCACAGCGTGATAGGTTGTGTCTTGTCCAGTTGTGCAACGAATTCGGGAAAGTGAATGCAATCCGCATAGCCAAAGGACAAACTGATGCGCCAAACTTAAAAAAACTCTTGGAAACGGCGAATGTCGTAAAAGTGTTTCACTTTGCTCGCTTTGACCTTGCCACTTTGCGAGCTAATCTGGGGATTCAGGTTAGACCTGTTTTTTGTACCAAAATTGCTAGTAAATTAGCCCGTACTTACACAAATCGCCACGGACTTAAAGATGTGGTGCAAGAGTTAGAACAAGTAGAACTGGATAAAAGCTCTCAAAGTTCTGATTGGGGTAACGCCGCTAGTTTATCTGAAGCTCAACTGAATTATGCTGCCAATGATGTGCGCTACTTACTTAGTGTGCAGCACAAGCTAACAGAAATGCTCAAACGAGAAGAACGTTGGGAAATTGCTCAAGAATGTTTTGAATTTCTGCCAACAATAGTTTCCTTGGATTTGTTGCAGTTTAAAGATTTGTTTGAACATTGAGCCAACAATAAACCTCTTGCAAACGTTTTTGCTCTGGAGTACAAGCATTACAAGAGGAAATATTCTATCTTTTGATTTCTCAATTGTGACTTCTCGGCATGAGAAATCAAGATTAGACCTCTTGAAAAATTCCCTAACACCCGTAACGTGTTCCCGCAAGCAAAGAGATGAGACTTTAATGTAAGCCAAAGTTAGAGCGTGGGTCTTCTGATTAATTTATGCAAGAGGTCTATTGCTAATTTTTTAAGTTATTTTTAGCCTAAGAGCCAACATTGGAATCATCACTGCCTTCCTTGAGGTTACTAACTCCCTCTTGAATGCCTTCTTTGATATTACTAGCTCCTTCTTGAATGCCTTCCTTGAGATTACTAGCTCCCTCTTGAATGTTTTCCTT
>NZ_JAIVFR010000395.1 GCF_020829685.1 Nostoc sp. CHAB 5715
CGTTAGCTTTTGCGATCGCTGACTCCTGGGTTTCTGACAAGATGGTACTTGATGTCCATCTTTTCTTCCACTTTGCTATTGAGTTTTCGGTTACACCAATCTCTTGGGCTAAGGCTACATATTTTTTGCCTTCGTCTAGTCCTAGCAGAATTTTCGCTCTTTTGCTAACTTCATGACTGCTGGTCGCTGCTATGTGCTCTAGTGCTTGCTTTTCAATAGAATTTAATATCTGAAGACGAGGCATCTAAAATTTACCCCTCTTTACTGTACAATTTTGCCAAATGGAATGAAGCCTGATATACTTTTTTTGTAGAGTTCATTTTTTCTAAAGATTCACTCAAAGCCCTGCTGCAAACAGGGCCTTGAGGAAAAAACAACCCCACCTGTTACTAAAACAGGACGGAACTTTGTTTTGTCAATTTAATTATGTAGGGCCATCATATCATGAATTTACCCAGTTTTACAAATCTTTCTTTAGATAGATGTATTTTTCACAGAGACCAGCACCTTAAATACCTTTTAAGTCGTTCTGGTTTTCAATGGGTTGGGAATAATAGTTTCCTATCTGTAAAATTCTCTTCGAGAGTTTTTCTGGTAAGTAATATTTTGCTACTTACAAGATTTAATTATTTTTTAAAATTGTCACTTTTCCCAAGAGATAGAAGTGATACAAGTCTTGCTGGTTAAGATTTTTCTGGTTTCTTGTCGGAATTTTCAAAATTAAACTTATCCTTTTTAGACAATTTGCGAACCGGAGTATAAATATGTCTGAGGTGCAGAATCCGGCAATTGTATATATTTCTCCTGCGGAGTTGGTTGTTCATCCGAAGCTGATAGAAATATATGGTGAGAATGAGAATCGTCCTGCTTTGGAAAAAAGTATCTCTGAAAGAGGGATTATTGAATCTTTGAAGGTATCTGCACGTACTGGTGTAAATGTCGTCCTGGCAGGTAAGTGTCGCTTGCAGATAGCTCGCAAGCTCTTAATTTCCACTGTGAAAGTGGAATTTGTCGAGTCTGGTTCGCCTGAAGAAGATTTGAAACTAGTGCTTGACTTTAATCTCCACCGGGAAGGCGGAAAGACTCATTACCAGAAATTTCACGAGGGGCAATACTGGGAGAGTGTACTTCGTCCCCAAGCGAAAGAAAGACAAAGGGAGAGCGCTCGTCGTTTGAATCAATCGAATGATTCAAATTTGAATCATTCGATAAATGAGAGTAAGTCTCAATTAAAGAAGGGTAAGCCTGTGATTCGAGAGGTTTCGGAGAATCTAAATAGTAGTTATCACAAAGGTAAGAAAGTTTTTGATTTAATTTCTCAATTACGAGAACTGGAAAAATTTAAGGCAGTTATTGCACTGGAGATGGAATTTAACCGAAGTATTGATGCAGCGTACAAGTTTGTTTGTAATCAAGATATCTGTTACCAGGTAATAGACCTTCTGGAGGCTGATGAGATAGGTAGTATAGGTGATGGTATTGCTTGGATGCTGAATGGCGAGCGCAACCCATTTCGGCGTTTCCAGCTTGACCAAGTATATCAATTCAAGAAGAGACTGCGGCCAGAGTTGGAAATTGTGGGACGGGTTATTGGTATAACTAATGAGTTTGTTGTGTTTGGATTGAGGAATTTAGTGAATATGAGCTTAGAAATTGTGAATCTACGTCCGCGACAAATTGATGCAGAATTGCAGGATGAACCATCTGCATCACAGAGGAAGAGAATACTTCACTTAATGCAAAAATTTAGTGATGTTTTCCCAGTTCAAGTGTCTTTAGCGGAGTTGTTGAAACTTCCAAACTTAACTGATAAAGAGGAGGTTTTATTGCGGATGTATGAGTCTGACGTATTTGAAAAAACTTGGGAGGATTATAAGACCCAAATGAAAGCAATGGAAATATCTACAAATAGAAAAAAGGATAAGATTCGTGCTGCGTAGGTAGCTGTCAGCAGTTAATCTAGCAGAGAATTTAAGCTAATCGCTATTCATTTTTTCAGGCTGATTCGCTTGTATTAAAGGCTGCCCTACGGGTTCTGCGAAGCAGTACAGCCCTGGTTTTATGAACTTAAATGCTCATTAGTTTATCCCACAACTTAACGTTACCTAATAGATACCAAAAAAAGTTGGGTAGCCGCATTGTTGTTGGTGAAGCGTGTTGGACTAAATCTTAGCCTAAGCCTACGTATGTCTAAGCCTAAACAAGTATAAACCTTTGTTTGCTTTCAACCACGAGACGATTACCAGTCGTCTCCAACAAGCGGATAACCAACCGCTTAAACATAAAAAATTCAAATTTAGGCTAACACATTTTGACCAACAGCGAGGCTACCTGATGCACAAAAATCATCAGGACAGTCACTCATGTTCCAAGAAAATTTCGGGGCAGATGTTGATAACAAGCCCCAATTAAGCCTTTCACAGCCTTCAAAAAAGAAAATCAAACCCCACCTGCCCGCAGAATCTGTGGGTAAACGCTACGTAGAGCGCTTTTGGCATCCATTTGGGGCGATAGTTGCCCCAAATCAAGCACAAGGTGTAAAACCAGCATGGCGCACTATCGACTATTACCTCCAACCCTCCCAACTCTGGAACCTGCACCAAGACAAGTCGAAACTAGTAGGTCTGCGCTTTAACGACACAACTCGTTACGCCACAATCGATTTAGACCTAGAAGGCGACTATCACAACATTGAATCTATAAATCGCATCAAAGCAGCGCTAGAGAACATCGGCATAGTCGATATCATCATCCTCCAGTCCAGCTTTAGTGGCGGCTATCACCTGATCCTAACCTTTACTTCCCCCTTACCCACCTTTACCCTAGCCTGCGCCCTAGAGATTACCTTGAGAAATGCAGGCTTTATTCTGCGTCAAGGACACCTAGAAATCTTCCCCAACACCAAACCATATAGTGCCAAACAAATAACCAACTACAAAGCCATCCGTTGCCCCATACAACCGGGTAGCGGGTCATTTTTACTTAATGACGACCTGCAACCAATTAGTGACTCAGTTTCTATCTTCCTCGACCATTGCGATCGCGCGGCAAGTCGGCAAGATTTAGCCAAACTCAAACGGGTAGCGAACAAAGCCAAAAAACAAATTTCACGGGAGAGATATCGCAAGCAAGAATCTGCTGACGTTGTACAGTGGCGTGCCAACTGGGAAGAAATCATCACCACAGGCTGGACAGGAAAAGGACAAACAAACACCCTCCTACAAATCTTCGTAGGCTACGGAATCGTCTTTTTAGACTTAGAGAGTGATAAATTAGTCGAATTTTGCCTTACTACCGCAATTAACGCCCCTGGCTACAGCCAATATTGCCGACACCAACACGAAATCGAAGCCAGGGTGAGGCATTGGGTAGAATCCACAATTCGCAACAAATGGTACAGCGCTTACATCAGTTATCCCGAAAGGTTCTTGGGTACATTCGCCAACACCTTTGCAGAAGCCATAGCAGGCATTAAGAGCATTGATAAACCTAAGTACAAAGTGAATCTGAGCAAATTGATATTAATTTTGAAGAATATAATTCTGATAATTCATTAGTTTCTTCAAATATTATACAACTAGCTGAAAACGTTAATGAAAGTACTTCAGATAAGGATTTTAAATACCTTTTTAACCCCAGCGCGGCTGAAACTTACAATAATAAAAACTTATTAATCAATTCTGTCAGTATTCCACCTACTGCATTTACACCTGCAATTGTGTCGCCTGAAACGCCACAAAAAACCGAAGTTAGCGAACAAAGTACACCTTCAAGCGACCCATCAACAACTCTCGCTTTGTCAGAACTGAAGAATCTGACTAAGTTGCGACTCCAAGCAGCATCCCACGCCAAACGTGTAGCTAGAGAGTATTGCCTGATTGCGCGATGCCTGATTGGAGGCAAGGAACGCGAACGTTTGGAGCAGACTGCCAAAATGCAATTTTATATCGATTCAAGTAACAAAACTCTAATTGCAGAAGCTAACGAGTGGGCAGCTGCCAATCCTGGATGCCTACCGTTTTCGTTGGAGTTAGCGTTTCAACAAAGTGAGACGTAATGGCTGAATTTCATAGGTAGGGGTAATTTGGATGCCTATTATATTTAAGACGAATAAAATTGTTTATAGAACATAAATATGAGCAGAGATGCGGAGTTTATTTTAACCTTTTTACCGATGTTTCAGCGCGGCATCAGCAACATTTTCAACCTCGTCTTTCTCAATCTCTTTAGCAAAGATTGGCAACAGCAATTTAATGACTGTGGCGATGGTGAATGTCCCTCTTGTGAGGGTGGTTGTGATAGATAATCATCATGTGTTCGTGAAGATGTTTGTGAGGTTCGCCTACAGCCATCCCCTGATTATGCTCGTGTTGATGGTGTTCATCATGGATGTGTTTGTGTTCATGCACACTAGGATAGTGGAGATGTTCATGGTCATGCGGATGAGGTGAAAGAGTAAGTTTGACTACAACCAACAGCATCAAGCCCACTAAGCTACCGTAAAGAAACTCACGTTCAGCAAAGTTACTTCCTAACCAACCCGCAAGAGGGTAGGAGATTGCCCACCAAAGATGACTCCAGGCAAAGTGTGCGCCATAAACTCGCCCTTGTACACCAGCTGGGATGCGATCTGCAATCAATGTCTGGGTGGGTAAATTTACTAAGTTTTGTCCCGCACCCGCCACCAGCCATAAAAGCATCAATACTGTTAAATTTGCGTAGTTGGCAGGTAACAAAGCCAAGGTGATCAAAGTTGCACCAATCAAAACAAGCGTTGTACGCGGCAAACTTCTATTGAACGTACCAACCGCAACTGCACACAGAGTTGCACCAATACCAAAAGCTGTCATCACCCAGCCATACTGCACTTCTCCCAATTTGAGTGTACTTTGGACATAGCCAACAGTATTTACTAATATTTGCGCTCCAGCAATCGATGCGACTAACTGCATCGCTAGCGCGTAACGAATAGGTGCATCTGTAAGCAGGCGAGTTGTACCATCTTTAATGTCTCCCCATGTTCGGCGTGTTGTCCTTGATGGCTGTTGGCTTTGTGCAACGACGAGCTGACCTGGTAGGGTGAAGATTAAGACTGCCGCGATCGCAAAGCTGAGAGCATCCAAGAAGAAGACTTGTCTTGCACCAATGAAGGCGGCGACACTTCCAGCGATACCGGGGCTAAGTACACCGAGTAATTGGTAAGTAGCGGCCGAAAGAGCGATCGCGCCTGCATAGTCATTCTCACTCGTGACTAATGGAATCGTGGCTTGGTAAGTTGGGGTGAAGAAAGCATTAAAGACGTTCAGCGCGAATATTAATACGTAAACTTGCCAAATCTGCGTCACAAAAGGCAACATACCCACAATTAGCATTCTGAATATATGGGTAACAACCATGATTTTCTTACGATCTAGGCGGTCTGCGATCGCACCTGCAAGAGGAGACAGCAATACAAAAGCAGTGACACGCACAGTCAAAGCTACTGAAAGCACAACCGCAGCATTTTTTCCAGCTAACTCAAAGGCCAGAAGGGCTAAACCCACCCAAGTAAGTGCATCGCCCAATAAACTAGTGGTCTGAGCAGTGTACAGCCTTGCAAATACCGGATTTCTCAAGCTGCGGAAAAATGTCAAGGTATTCATTTATCCGGGGGCATAGTTACACAAGTCTTTTATAGTAAGATTTTAACACTAATGGGGGTAGTGGGCATATTTTTCAAAGCTAGAAAATTGCCTCGCCAAGACCATTTTATTTTCACCACTCTGCTGTTTTCTAGAAGGAGTGTAGTGTTTTTTAGTTATTGCTGTGGTGTTACTGTAGCAACCATCATTGCTCAAAAACTTCTTTTGGTACTTTGACATCCAGAATTCTCAATTGCATTAGCAAACTTTGTACCCGTTTCTAAGTAAACATTGAACCTAATTAATAATTATTAATTCATAATTCAAAAGGGTTTGATTCTTCTGCTCTATATGCAGTCCTGTTTCAGGTGGGGTTTAAATCCCCTTTTTGTTACATAAATTATGAATTTTTAAACTTGAGACTACTTGTTATACCAAGTTTTGCGCCACTGTTTCATTTGGTTAATCTCTGCATCTTGGGCTTTGATAATTTCTTGAGCCAAGTTTTTGATTTCAGGACGCTGAGACTTTTGCAAGGCATCTTTCGCCATAACTACAGCTGATTCATGGTGAGGAATCATCGCGTTAATAAAACGCAGGTCAAATTCTGTATCAGCTGCACCCAAGTCCATGTTCATCATCATGGCTTGCATTTGCTCAGAAGACATCTGCATATCATGACCCATTTTGGCATCATAAGCCATTGGTTTATCTCCCACTTTGGGATACCAGGCTGTACGCCACTG
>NZ_JAIVFR010000396.1 GCF_020829685.1 Nostoc sp. CHAB 5715
TCCGACTTGTTCTAATACCCGCGCAGCTTTTGCACGCCAATTTTCTTGCAAACCCAGACCTACATTATCTATCACACGTTTCCAAGGTAGTAACCGGGGGTCTTGAAACATCACTCTTACAGAATGACTAAGCTTGCGTAGTGGTTCTCCATCTAATAATATGCCGCCTGTAGTAGGTTTATCTAACCCAGACACTAAGCGCAGTAAGGTACTTTTACCGCAACCACTACGCCCCACAATAGCAATAAATTCTCCTGGTGCTACTTCTAGATTTATTGAGTTTAAGACAGTTTTATTTCCAAAAACTTTGCTTAAATTCAAAATATGGAGTTGTGAACCTTGTATACTTGAAACCATGTGATTTTTTCCTTAATGAGAGATTTTCGAGTGATTAATTTTCTGAAGATTTGAAGTTTTTACAATGAATTAATAAAGGTCAAAACTTAAACATATATTTAAGTTTTGACCTGAGCTTTTACCCAGCAGATGTGTAATTAGGATTCCATGATAAAAATTTGTTTTCTAGAGCTTTGGCAATGGAATTTGCTAGTTTACCTAACAGTGCATAGATGATAATACTTAACACCACAACGTCTGTTTGCATAAACTCTCTGGCGTTCATTGCCATATAACCAATGCCGGAATCTGCTGCAATTTGTTCGGCTACAATTAACGATAGCCACATAATACCCAAGGAAAAGCGGACACCAATCAAAATTGAAGATAAAGCTCCTGGAAAAACAATTTGCCACAAGAGTTGGGATGTTTTTAAGCCATAAACTCTACCCATTTCAATGAGTTGAGGATCTACACTACGAATTCCATGATAGGTATTAAGGTAAATTGGAAAAAATACACCTATAGAAACTAGAAATAATCTAGCTTGATCGCCAATTCCAAACCATAAAATTACTAGGGGAATTAATGCCAAGTTGGGAATAGTACGTAGCATTTGCAAGGAACTATCTAATAATTGTTCTCCAATGCGAGAAAATCCCGTGAGTAATCCTAAAATAAAGCCAATTCCGCCGCCAACGATAAAACCAGATATAGCGCGTGCGGCACTGATTCTGATGTGTTGGAAAAGCTCTCCAGTTAAAGCTAAGTTAAATGCTGTAAAAACTACGCTACTTGGTGCTGGAAGAATTCTGCTGGAAAGTAAACCAGTTCTGGAAGCAATTTCCCAAAGTAGTAGCACTATAAAAGGCACTATCCAAGGGATGATTTTATCAGCGAATTTGTTGTTGAATATTGCTTCTAAGGATTTTTCGCTGCTTTTAGTTTTTTTCAGAGTAATAGTCATAATTGACCTGTTAATTGTTTTACAAATTTCTTATTGACAATTATTTCTTCAATAAGACGGAGTGGCATTCGGTGCTATAACTTTTGGTTCTACCCAGATAGGGGCAGAAATTCGTCGAGAATAAATCAAAAAGATTACCCTGTGGGTTGTGTAGGTTGAGAACAAATACTATAAACCGAGCGATTTACCGTAGATTATAAATGATCGTACACGAATTTACGTAAAAAGCAACCCCAAATAAACTTTTGGCACGAACCCAGTATTAGCAAGCCTAACTTAATTTTCTAGATTTTAAGAGGCTTCCAATTCAAAAAATCTCCAATTTGCAGGATACGTTAGGATGATAGTCCACGACGCACTATCAGCCCTGAAATAATGGTGGGTTAGCGACACAACCCACCTCATACCTATTGATCATCCCTAAAACCTATAGACAGTGCGAATCCATGCAAATAAACTATCAGGATTGTTGGCATTTGAATCTGGTGCAGTCACCCAGATAAAACCCGGCGTAATGTCAATCTTGTCAGTGATTCTATATTGATAGAATCCTTCAATATGCAAGGAAGTATCTTTGTCTGCTTGTCCTAAACCTGCTCCTAAATCTACATTATTGCTGAGACTGGTAAGTTTTGGTGCCATACCTACAAACAATCCTCCTAAACTTCCTTCCTTCCCAAGATCCGGGAAAGACAGTCCTATAGCCCAATCCATAGCGCTACCATCACCACGCCCTAAATAGCGGTGTGCGGCATAACTTACCCAACCATTGATAGCAAACTTGGGACTAAATTGATAAAAAGCTTGGACACCATAAAGATTAGCTAAAGTTCCCCTTCCAGCCACGGTGCTATTAACCAAGTTGCTCCCTGCTGCTGGCCCAAAGTTAGTTCCACTTAGACCTTGGGCGTTTGGTGGACTATAAGTATTGACGTAAGTTAGAGCCGCTCGAAAATTCTTCTGAGGACTGGTATACAATATCTGTCCTAAAGCTAAATATCGGCCTGTGAAAAAGCCAGTATTGTTTCCAGGGTTATTAGCGTTAGGTGCGCTGTAAGCTATTCCCACTTGGAACTGTTGATTTAATCTGTGGAGTACCGCTATTCCGCCACCAGCATCTCCATATTGATAGACTAAAGCTCGTCGTGAGAATCGGGAAATCCCATTAGAACCAGTTGCTAAACTACTCTCAAAGTATGGATTAATCGGTACCGTAAAACCTAGTTCATTAGCTCCATCAGATAAGGCATAAATGTTGACTTGAGTATTTGAACCTACTGGAAACCGATAACGCAAACCACCAACAGACAAATCATTGCGTGGTCTTGTAATATTAGCGTTATCAGCCGTTCTGCCATCATAAGTACCTAATATTCCACCTCTTATTTCTCCCGATGAATCAATACTTCCTCTTTGTCCCAACGATTCAATATTTCCACCCCCCATTGTTATGCCTAGTGAATCTTTACCTGTAAAGCTGGCATTTAATCGCAAAGTTACTGAATCTTGCAGTGTTACTACGCGGGGAGCTCGTTGCCCAGTTACAACATTATTACCGGCTAGAAGTGAGCCAAGGACAAACTGCACTCGAGCTGTGAGTTTAACTGTAGGAGAAAATTGTTGTGATTCGATGACTGCCAGTTTTGCCTCTGCTGCATCAATTCGTCCTTGCAGTGCAGCCAATTCTGTGGAAAATTCCTCTCTTAACTTTTTGATTGTGTCTAAGTCTTCTGTTTTAATTAAGTCTGCTGTAGAACTGGCGATTATTTGATTGATTCGGTCTAAAGCAGTATTTAGACCAGCCGCAAATTCATAGCGTGTCAAGGCGCGATCGCCTTTGAATGTACCATCTTTATAACCCGCGATCGCACCATAGCGTTCCACTAAAGATTGTATTGCTTGAAATGCCCAATCTGTAGGTTGAATATCTGATAATTCAGAAACAGATGTAACTTGCTCTTGGGAGTTATCTTGATCATCTGTGAAAGTCTCCTGAGAAAGTAGACTTGCTTCTTCGGATGGTAAATAGTCTAACGTTTCGATTACTTCTAGGTTGGCAGTTTGATTCGATTCAGCCTCAGTTGCAATACTTGGGGAAATTTCCTCAATCCCTGATTTTAGCTTAGATAAGTCCGGTGCTTCAGCAGCAAGTGCGGCTGAAGAGAGGATAAAAAATACATTAAAAAATGCTGGGACAAATATCCCGTAATTCCACAAAAATTTAAACATTGGCTATTGACTTATGCACAGAAAATCAACAAATCTTTAATTGCTAGTACCCCACAGGATTTTTACATCCAGATTACATACCCTTTTGCAGACAAACATTTCTCTGATAAATTGCTTTACAGAGGTTTCTTTATGAACACCTTTTGGCAAAGACTAAATGGTGTTAAAAGATTACACACCAGGCAAGATAAGAGAGGCGAAAAGTAGGATGATCTCTTGAGAAGCAAGAATTTGAATTAGCCTAATTTGTCAAAAGAGGCAGGGGAGCAGGGAGGAGAGGCTGAGACAGAGCTTTTACTCCGTGCATAGCCAAGCGTCCTAGAAGGGCGAGGCTTCATGCCCATGTTCCGATCAAGCTTCACTTCTAGGGGAAGGGCTTGCTCTCCCGCTCGCCCCCTTCCCCTCTGCCTCTTCGGTGACTGTCAAAAAACTACTAAAATTTTATCGGGATTTAGTAGTTTGCTATTAACTTTGGATATTCGCATAAATAAATAAAAAAAACAAGTCCCGCAAGATATAATTTTTAAAAGAGATTAGCAAACTTGTGTTAAGCAATACTTGCATTTTTCCCGTAAGTGTGAAAAACTCTCTTGTATAAGCAAACTACGGTAAATCAATCTACTTTTAGTATTTTAAAAGGAATAAACTACAGTATTTCATTTATCGGCTGACTACTTAGCCAGAGTTACAAAAAAATATTCATAGGGCAAAAATTAATCGTGTACCTGCTCCAAGTAGTAGTGAAACGCCCTATCAATGTTCTAAGTGGTTCAAACAAACTTGGTAAGAACCTCGGCATTCTCATACTACAAGTCCTCTATAGATTGTTTTAGCAACAGAGATTAGGAAAATATTCAGAATAATTTTCCCAATGCCTAATCCCCAGTACCCAAATAGAGGTGATTCACCAAAAAACCAACTTATGACCCAACTGAAAACACTTTCCACCTACGACCCAACATTATTTGAGGGTGCAGCCCAAGTCTACGCTCAGTACAGAACTAAATACTCACCTGCTGTATTTGACAAACTAACTGAAATATTTAATCTCAATGGTCAAGGAAGACTTCTTGATTTGGGTACTGGGCCAGGTTTAATTGCCATTGCCTTACGAACTAAATTTCAGGAAGTAGTTGCTATTGATCCCGACCCAGAGATGCTCAAGGAAGCGCAACGTCAAGCAGCAGCCGTAAAAGCAAACAATATTACTTGGCTAGAACAAGGAGCAGAACTGATTAACCCTAGTTTGGGAACATTTAAACTAGCCACCATTGGCAGAGCCTTCCACTGGATGGAACGCGAACTCGTACTTGAACGCCTTTATGAATTGCTGGCAGATGATGGCGCTGTAGCACTGCTAAACACTGGTGATAATCCTTGGATAAGTTCTCTACCCTGGAAACAAGCTGCCATTAAAGTAGTGAAAAAATGGTTAGGTGAGGAGCGACGAACTGGACAACGAGGACAAGGCATTCGTAAACCAGTTGATCCTCCCCACGAAGTTATAATTGCCAATTCAAAATTTGCCCGCCAAGAAGTATATGAAGTGCCATTTGAAAAATCTTGGACAGTTTCTAGCTATCTTGGCTACTTATACACTACAGCCTTTTCTCTGAAAATTTTCTATGGCGACAAAGCTGAAGAATTTGAAGCAGATATTAAAGAAGCATTACTAGCAGTTGAGCCTTCTGGTCACTTTACAGAAGAACTTACAGCGACAATCCAAGTAGCTTGGAAGCATTAACTTGAAATTAGGATGCTCCCCCTCCAGTGTGATATCTCGACAGTAAATTAATTTAGCTATCCAAAAAAGAGAAAAGCAAATGAGCAAAACACGTAAGTTTCGTTTAGGAGCATTTATTCAAGCCACTGGACATCATGTTTCTGCTTGGCGACATCCAGATGCACAAATAGATGCAGGTTTTAATTTTGAACATTACAAGGAAATTACCCAAACTGCCGAACGTGGTTTATTCGATGCAGTTTTTCTGGCAGACAGCCCAGGAGTTTGGGGTGGCGATGCAAAAACCCAGAGACGCAATGGTAAACTTGTCCATTTTGAGCCAGTGACACTCTTCTCGGCTTTATCCTCTGTAACTCAAAACATTGGCTTCATTTCCACCGCTTCGACTACTTATGAAGAACCTTACACCCTAGCACGTAAGTTTGCCTCGCTCGATCACTTAAGTAAAGGCCGGGCGGGGTGGAATGTAGTCACCACGGGTAACGAGAATGCCGCACGTAATTTCGGTCTTGAGCATCACCCGGAACATAGCCTACGTTATGAACGTGCCCAAGAGTTTATGGAAGTGGTCAAAGGACTGTGGGATAGTTGGGAAGATGATGCTTTCATCCGTGACAGAGAATCTGGTATCTATTTCGACCCGAATAAACTACATACACTCAACCACAAGGGTAAATATTTTTCTGTCAAAGGCCCCTTAAATGTTGGTCGTCCACCTCAAGGTTATCCGGTGATTGTACAGGCTGGAGCATCGGAAGCTGGACGAGATTTAGCTGCGCGTACTGCTGAGGTGATTTTCACTGCTAATCAAACTCTAGCCGATGCCCAGGAATTTTACGCTGATGTCAAAGGCAGGTTGGCGAAATATGGACGCTCTCCAGACGATCTAAAAATCATGCCTGGGGCTTTCCCAATCATTGGCCGGACTGAAGAAGAAGCCCAAGAAAAATACGAATTTTTGCAATCGTTGATTCATCCTGATGTAGCTTGGGGTATTTTAGAGAACTATTACAAAGGTGTGGATCTGTCGAAATATTCTTTAGATGATGTAGCTCCTGAACTACCCAGTGATACCAACACTAATAAGA
>NZ_JAIVFR010000397.1 GCF_020829685.1 Nostoc sp. CHAB 5715
ATAAATATCGCTATACGCACGAGTTATAGTACCTCTAGCATAAAGTTCAGGAGGCGTAAATCCATCAGAAGTTTCCCTAGTTCGGCTTGTAGTTAAAATATGGTCAAAATCCAGAGCTAAACCAAAATCGATTAACACGGCTTCTAACTGCCCCTCTCGGTTCCGCAACAAGATATTTCCTGGATGCACATCCCGATGAATCAGTTGATTTTCATGTACAACTATCAGTGCTTCCCCAATTTGCTGAATGTAACGTAGTGCGTCTGGTTCCGAAAGAGTTGGTGGGCGGAGGTCAGCCAAACTCACGTCATCCACATATTCCATTACCAAACACCAATGCTCTCCTTCCTTGAAAGGTTCAGCAACTTCGACAATATGCTTATGCTGACATCGACTAAGTTTTACCGCCTCCTGCCAAAACATCGTTTCTAATCGTCCGCGTTCTGGCTGGCTTAGAGACGTTAGCAAGTCATCATTTAAGGTTTTAATGACTTGGCGATCGCCATTCTGATTTTTGACCAAACTAAGTAATGCCAAAGCGTCCTCTTCCCAACTCTCTTTCAATAGTGTATTTTCCACCTTGCAAGCGATCGCCAGCTATCCAAGCCATCTTTGCAACTCCCAAAATACTTTGATTAATTCTCACACAAGTGAATATTGAGAAGCTAAGTTAGCTTTGAGCAAGAGAGCGATGTCTGCCTTGAAAAGTTCACATTGGCGGAAGCCGCCGCTACGACGGGCTACGCCTACACTCTTTTCTCCCACACCGTAAAATTGCTAAAGTGAAGTCTAGAATAGGCTTTCACACTGCATAACTTTTATGACTACTGTCACCTTAGAGCTACCCGAAGAAATATTCTCTGCCCTGCGCCTGTCACCTAATGAGTTTGTCCGTGAATTGCGTTTGGCTGCGGCCATCCACTGGTATGGACGCGGTGAAATTTCCCAAGAGAAAGCAGCTAATATCGCCGATTTAGATAGAACAGATTTTCTCTTGGCTCTATCCCGTGAACAAATCGATGCCTTCATTGTTGATTTTGATGACTTACAACGGGAATTAGAACGTGGCTGAACCACCTGTAATTAATGCTTCACCTCTAATTTTTTTATCTAGAAGTAGTTTCCTAGATTTGTTGCAGTTATTGGGTGAAGAAGTTTTAGTTCCATCAACGGTAGCTGTTGAAATTCAGCAAAGAGGCACAGAAGACCCGACTGTTACAGCACTTTCACAAACAAACTGGTTAAACCAATTCGCAATTCGCAATTACGTTTTGTGACTCTTATTTAGACCCCGACTAACATACGTTCTGCCCTTCTTAGGCTCTTTACTTAAACCCCCAACTTTTGTTAACAGTTGTGGAAGCACCTCTAACTCCTGAGATTATCCAATCTTGGGATTTAGGTAAAGGCGAATCATCTGTTTTGACTTGGGCGTATACTCACCCTGGTACAGAAGCAATTATGGATGATCTTGCGGCTCGTAGATGTGCAGCAGTACTGGGGATTCCTGTGCGAGGAACACTAGGTATAGTTTTGACAGCAAAGCAACGTGGCAAAATAACAATGGCACGACCAATCATAGAGAATTTACGCTCATCAGGAATGTATCTTTCTGACCGTGCGATCAATCAAGCACTGGCATTAGTTGACGAGTAGTAAGCGACATACGTGTCAACTTAACGTAAAAGTCATGTCCCGCAAGGAACTGAAGTTCCTTGCTAATAGCAAAAGTCATCTGAAGATGACTAAATAATCCGAAAAATTTTTAGTCTACTTCAGTAGACTTTAGCTATAAGCCCTGAAATTCATTTCTGGGCGGGCGTGGAAGCCAACAGTTAAGCCATTTCTAGCTTAAGTTGACACGTATAAGTAAGCGATCGCCCCATCTCCCCTTCCACTGCTAAACTAAAAAACAACCCTTACTCCTGCAAAGGTAACCTTATGACCTCTGCAACCGATTTATCCACCGACCTCACCCCGTTTCCAGACCATACACAACTTCCTGAGTCTGACGGTACATTCGTGAAAAACTTTCAGGAACATCCCCAAAGCATTCTCCTAACCGACTCAATTAAACCGATATTGCAAAAACGTCATCCTGATGGGCAATACTGCATTGGTCAAGATAGCGGTATCTACTGGCGGATGACTGACCCCCAGAAAAAGGCGCAGAAGCACCAGACTGGTTTTATGTAGGCAATGTACCACCTACTTTGAATGGACAAACGCGCAGGTCTTATGTATTATGGCGAGAGTTTATTGCCCCATTGATTGCATTGGAATTCGTTTCTGGGGATGGTAGTGAGGAGCGAGATAAAACTCCTTGGAAGGGGAAATTTTGGATTTACGAGCAAGTCATTCGTCCTCCCTTCTATGGCATTTATGAAGTGAATAAAGCCAGTGTGGCAGTTTATGAATTAATTGGTGGACAATATCAGTTATTAGCAGCAAATGAACGCGGACATTATCCTATACCTCCTTTAGGGGTGGAGTTAGGTCTATGGCAGGGACAATATCAGAATATGAAATTACCTTGGCTACGCTGGTGGGATTTACAAGGTAATTTGTTGTTGACGGGCGAAGAAAGAGCCGAACAAGAACATCAAAGAGCCGAGCAAGAACGTCAAAGAGCAGAACGCCTAGCTGCTCAATTGCGCTCTCTAGGCATTGAACCAGACGCATAATTTTGAGTAAAAGTCAACTATTTATTCACGTCTAGCAACCGGGAAGTTTCTAAGCGACTCATCCACTTTGCGAAATAAACTCGATTCGCTTTTTCCTCGGATGGATCTTTAGTATCTATTGGATAAGGCGCTAGTCCTAAAATCGCTGCTGTGGTTACGCAAAACATCGATTTTTGGAAAGTCATACAAATTTGCACTCGCAAATCATCTTCACCCCGAAGACTGCGACGATAAATTTCATGCAAGTACTCTGGAAGATAATGACGCATATCTTGCATCAACAAGGTAGGAGGAATACCTGCACCGCCGATGGGCAAAGGATCGGCGTATAATGCGCCATACTGGAATCGACTTTGATCTGGGGATATTTGATAAGCTTGGGCGTTGTATGAAACTGTGCCGTGGAAAGGTGTTCCTCTAAAGAAAACTGCTTCTACATAAGGTATTGCTGTGTCTGCCAAGAAAGTCAAACCAACGTCTTCAGGAATGATTTCATAGAGTTTTTCCCGAACTTTGACAGTGTAGGTAATTGGCTTGGATGCATTTTCCACTAACCCTGCTTTAATATGGTCTACAATTTGGGGAATTGATTTGATTTCGCCTTTGTCGTAGCGGTCTGATAAGCTGAGGAAAATATCAGCCATGACTCGCCAAAATTGACCTAAACCAGTGTAGTAAGCAGAAACGCGTAACTGCTCAGTCAAAAAGTCTGGAAACAGTTGGTTAATGCCTAAAATTAAAGGATTATTTTTAAATTTAGCTGTGATGACAGCTTTCGCTCTTTCTTGAAATTCTTTTGTATCTAAATATGTATCTAAACCGCCGCCACCGTGCCACATCATGCCTTTCATGCAATATTCGGCATATTCAAAATTAATGCGATCGTGCCACCAGTGACGAAGTAATTTCTGAAAAGATACTTCTCCATTAAAGTATTTAAAAAATGGGAAAAATACTAAAAACTGATGTTCGGCAATATAATTCAGATTTATTGAATAGGCATCTATAACTACACCATAGCTTTTGAGAATACCAACTACTTCCACCACATTTTCTGGACTATCGGAAAGTAATGCCTGTCCTGTTTGCAGGCGTTCAATAAACTCAGGCAAAGGTTCGTTTGTGAATTTCTTTCTAATAGTTACCATTGCGATTTCTCCATAAAGTATAGGGCATTGAGAGTTAGGAGTAGAGACGCGATTAATCGCGTCTGTACAGGAGTTAGGAATTAGGAGTTTGGAGTTTGGAGTTTGGAGTTATTCTTCCTCATCCCCCTCATCTCCCTCATCTCCCTCATCTCCCCATTCCCTACTCCCCATTCCCCATTCTCTTATGCAAGGACACTGTTGCTACTACGTTTTGGGTATTCACCATTGCTGTAATTGTTGGTTCAGTCCAGCGCACTAACCAACCAGGTTGAATGCCGAAAATCACAATCAGCACAGCTAAAATTGCAGCTGGGCCGCGATCGCTCCAATACACCCGTGGTAAGTTGACAACAGGTGAAGATAAGCGACCAAAAAAGGCGCGGTTAACAAGTAATAGGAAGTAAACCGCTGTTAAACCCGTACCAATCATGCACAGCAGTGTTTGTACTGGAAAAACTGCAAAACTACCCCGATAAACTACGAATTCGGAAATAAATCCTAACATTCCCGGTATACCTGCGCTGGCCATGACTCCGACAATCATCAAGCTACCGATTACTGGCATACCCCGTTCTGGGTTCAGCAGTCCTCTGATGATTTCTAAATCGCGGCTGCCAGCTTTTTTATACACAACGCCCACCAGCAAAAACAGCATTGCAGAAATCAAGCCGTGGCTAATCATTTGCATGACAGCACCCAACACACTTAAAGGTGTAGCCGCCGCCGCCGCTAAAAGTACGTAGCCCATGTGTCCAATGGAACTGTACGCCACCATTTTTTTCATATCGGTTTGGGCGATCGCACAGGATGCACCATACAGTACACTTATTACTGCCCAAGTCGCTAACCAAGGAGCCACATAAGCCCAAGCTTCTGGTAACAAGTTCATCCCAAACCGCAGTAAGCCATAAGTTCCCAACTTTAACAACACTCCAGCCAACAGCACAGAAATTGGTGTGGAAGCTTCAACGTGAGCATCTGGTAACCAAGTATGGAAGGGAACTAAGGGAATTTTAATTCCGAAACCTACCAAAATTCCCCCTAGCAGTAAAAGCTGTGTCGCTAGAGGTAGAGTCGTAGGGTTCAAGGTTGCTAGTGCAAAGCTTGAGGAACCACTCAGCCAAACCATACCGAGGAAACTTGCCAAAATCAAGATTCCCGAAACGGCGGTATAAATGAGAAATTTTGTTGCAGCATAACCCCGCTTGGCCCCACCCCAAATAGCTATCAACAGATATAGCGGGATTAGTTCCAATTCGTAAAATAGGAAAAATAGCAGTAAATCCTGTGCTAGAAAAGCTCCAGTCACCCCAGCGCTTAATAATAGTATTAAAGAGTAATAAAATTTAGGACGCTGAAGGGATTCATCGCTGCTGTAGATGGCAATGCAAGTTAACAGTGCATTTAAAATCAGCAGAGGCAAAGATAAACCATCTATTCCCAGGTTATAGTTTAAACCTAAGACATCTATCCAAGGCAGAGACTCGGCAAACTGTTGAGTGATTTCCCCTGGATGGAACTGAATTGCTAGTATGATTGTCCACAAGAAAGCGATACTGGCAAAGACTAAAGCCACCCCACGGGCAAATTTACCATTGATGCCAGAGGGCGAGAAACCAATTAAAGCTGCGCCGATTAACGGCACTAGAATTAAAACACTAAGCATAGACGGAATTCAGGTTAGGGGAGCAGGGGGAGCAGGGGGAGCAGGGGAGCAGGGGGAGCAGGGGGAGCAGGGGGAGCAGGGGGAGAATAAAAACTTTTAACTCCTAACTCCTGTACAGACGCGATTAATCGCGTCTCCTAACTCCTGTACAGACGCGATTAATCGCGTCTCCTAACTCGCTTAAAAAGGTAATTTATCTAGTAAACCCGATGACCAGCTGATGAATAAACCCAGGACGCTGACGACCGCTAGGATGGTTAACATATAGCCCTGAGATTGCCCAGAAATGCTGTATTTTAAAGTTTGTCCGCCGAGAATTGTCGCAAACCCAACCAAGTTTACTAGACCATCGACTAAATAGCGATCGCTCCAAGCAGAGATTTTAGATAGTAGTGCGACTGCACCCACTACCGTTACCCGATAAACTCGGTCAATATAAAAATCATAACCTAATAAGTCTTGCACAAATCTCCACGCCAAGATTCTGGATCTTGACCAAGCTTTGTGTAGATAAACTGTAGATCCTACACCTACCCCCACGACGGTAGAAGTAAACAACCCTAATGCCACATACCAATTAATACTTTCCCAATCTGGTAGAAGATACCATTGCTGTAGCATCAGAGGCACCAGCAGAGTCAAGACTGTGAGAATCACCATTGGTAAGGCCATCTGCCAACCAACTTCTGGGGTGCGACGGGTTTTCTGTTGCGGTTTACCCCAGAATACTAATCTGAATACTCTGGTCAAGTTTAATGCTGTCAAGCCATTGACCAATAATAAAACCCCAATTACCCAAGGGCTAATATTCACAAAACCGTCAGCCCATGCTAACATTGCCCAAAAGCTTCCTAGTGGTAG
>NZ_JAIVFR010000398.1 GCF_020829685.1 Nostoc sp. CHAB 5715
CTTGCTAAAAGTTTTATTAGAAGAACTCGATCTGGAATTTTGGAGTTTAGGTTCTACAACTTTTGATAAGGAAAGTATGGATGCTGGGGTAGAACCCGATGATTGTTTCTATATGCAAAATGAAGCTCATGGAACTGGAACTTCCTTGGGAGACCCAATTGAAAATCGCCGCATCGCGATTTGTCACGACGTAGATGATGCGGTGAAATTGCTTAAGAAACAAGATTTAGAACGTGTTTTTAGTTACCACCGCCAGCCAGGCCACTGTCCAGTCATCTTCATGTTTTCAGGACAAGGGTCACAATATGCAAACATGGGAAGGGAATTGTATGAAGCCGAACAAACGTTTAAAAAACACGTAGATACTTGCACTGAGATTTTGCAACCCCACCTCGGTCTTGATATCTGCTCCCTACTTTACCCCAGAGAAGAGGATACTGAAACTGCTTCTTTGCAATTACAACAAACAGCCCTTACCCAACCAGCGTTATTTGTGATTGAATACGCCCTGGCTCAGTTATTAATGGAATGGGGAGTGCATCCAGAAGCGATGATTGGTCATAGCATTGGGGAATATGTCGCCGCAACCATTGCAGGTGTATTTTCTGTTGAGGATGCCTTAAAAATTGTGGCAAAAAGAGGACAGTTGATGCAACAGTTACCCTCTGGGAGTATGTTAGCAATTAGGCTGCCAGAAAAAGATGTGCAGTTGCTGCTGGATGCAAAGACGTTGTATAAAAAACATTTACAAATTGCAGTTATTAACAGCCCATCTTCTTGTGTAGTTTCCGGAACAAACGAGGCGATCGCAGCCCTAGAGAAGCAATTATCCTCTCAAGAAGTTGAATGTCGGCTGTTGCATACATCTCATGCGTTCCATTCCCAAATGATGGAACCCATCTTGTCAGCATTTTTTGAGGCTGTAAAAACAGTCAAACTCAATCCACCAAACATACGCTTTATTTCCAATGTTACTGGTAGTTGGATTAGTTCCCAACAAGCGACAAGTCCGGATTATTGGTGTCAACATTTACGACAAACAGTCAGATTTTCAGATGGGGTATCGCAATTAATACAACAGTTTGAAGGTGTTTTTCTGGAGGTGGGACCGGGGCGAACTTTAGGCACGTTAACGACACAGTATTTAGAAAAAGATGCCAAACAACAGGTATTGACCTCGTTACGGCATGTTAAGGAGCAACAATCGGATGTTTGCTTTTTATTGCAAACATTAGGTCGGTTGTGGCTTGCGGGTGTAAAAATCGATTGGTCGGGATTTTATGCTCATGAACAGCGTCATCGTTTACCTTTGCCTACTTATCCTTTTGAACGACAAAGGTACTGGATTGATGCGAAATCGCGATCGCATTCCGTAAACATAAAACCGACGACATTAGAGCAAAAGCAAGATATTGCAGACTGGTTCTATGTTCCTTCATGGAAGCGTTCTTTACTGACTTATACATCATCCGAAGAAATCAAATCTACACATGAAGAAAAATGGCTATTTTTTGTGGATGATTTGGGAGTAGGGGAGCAACTAATTAATAAGTTAATCAACCAGGTTAAAAGTATAATTATTGTTAAGCAAGGAGATGAATTTAGTAAATTAAGTGACGGGATTTATACAATTGCTCCAGGTATAAAGGAAAATTATCATAAGTTATTACAAGAACTAATATCTTTAGATAAAAGCCCCGAAAAAATTGTTTATCTATGGAGTTTAACTCATCTTGATAACCGTCCATCAGTAAAATATTTAGAATTTAAAAGCCTACTATTTTTAACCCAGAGCCTTAGTAAGTTAAAAATTAGCGTAGACACCTTAGCGGCTTGCCAAAGGCATCGCCTACAACTTAGGGTGATATCAAACAACATTCAAGAGGTTAACGGGAATGAAGAATTAAATCCAGAGAAAGCTGCGATATTAAGTTTATGTAAGGTAATTCCTCAAGAGTATCCCAATATTAGCTGTCAGTGCATTGATATTGCTTTAACTAACAGCATAAACTTAGAAAAAAGACAAGAAAATTGTGATAGTAATATTATTGATAAGCTTCTGAATGAGTTAACCTCTGTATCCTTAGATACGGTAGTTGCTTATCGCGATCGCCACCGTTGGGTACAAATATTTGAGCCAGTTCACGCAGAGTCAAGAGTTGAGGAAAAAATACCTTTAAGAAAACAAGGTGTTTACTTTTTCCCCGGTGGATTAGACACTATTGAAGTTGTGCTTGCGGAATATTTAACAAAAACTTTCCAAGCAAAACTCATATTTATTGAAGATGTTAAATTTCCAGAGCTAGATAATTTCTCACAATGGCTTGAAACTCATCCTCAAGATGATGAAGTAAGTCTCAAAATACAGCAAGTTTTAGCATTAGAGAAATTAGGTGCAGAAGTTTTGTTATTACGTGCTGATACCACTAATTACGAGCAGATGCATCAAGCTCTTGCATCTACAAATGTTGAACAAATTAATGGCGTAATTTATTCAACTGGTATCAAGCGCGATAACCTATTTGCTTCTATTCCCGAAATAACTGAATTAGAATTTGAAAATTTATTAGAATCACAAAGTATTAAGATTCTAGTATTAGAACAAGTCTTACAGGATTTTAATATAGATTTTTGTATCATTTTTTCTTCTTTGTCTTCCATTTTAGGAGGATTTGGGTTAGGCTTATATTCAGCAGCTAACCAATTTATCGATACTTTTAGTAATTGGCATAATCAAAATAAATCTTTGCCGTGGTATATTATAAATTGGGATAAATTCCAACCGAATGTAAGCCAGAAAGAAACAGCACCGGATCGAGTCTCTGGAAAAGAATTAGCTATTACCCCAGTAGAAGCGGTAGAAGTATTGAAACGAGTGTTTTCTTTAAAAGAAGTAGCTCAGATTATTCTTTCTACAGTAGACATTAATGCTAGGAACAATCATACAATTAGCCTGGAATCTTTGGTAGATTCAAAATCGACTAATCAATTAGATTCATCGTCGCGCTACTCCAGACCTAATCTTAGTAACTCCTATGTTGCTCCGACAAATCAGCTAGAAAAACAAATTACGGAAATATGGCAAGAGGTACTAGGAATTGCAGAAGTTGGTATTTACGACAACTTCTATGATTTGGGAGGAGATTCCCTAATTGCAACTCAACTAGTTTCTCGATTGCGAGCAAAATTTCCTGTGGACTTACCACTTCGTGACCTTTTATTACAAGCAATGATACCAGCCAAACAAGCAGAAATAATTGAGCAACTTCTGTTGGAAAAGATTGAAGAATTATCTGAAGAAGAGGCAGAAGCTTTTTTAGCTAATCTTGCAGATAATTCTTGAATCGTTCAGTTTTAAACCTTTACTTTCAAGCAGGAAAAACAGTTTATGTATCTACTTAATCCTATCCCAAATTATGAACCTTTTGCTCGGATGCAAAATGAATTGAAGAGTACAGACGAAGAAATAGTGGAAGAGATAATACCTCTTTTAGAACATTTAGTTTTACAACATCTGCCTAAAGGAGTGCGTATTCTCGACCTTGGTTGTGGTTCAGGAAAATTGGTACAACAACTTCATCTTAGAGGGTATCAAACGACTGGAATAGATGCTTCTCAAGAACTTTTGCGTTATGCCCAAATAAACGCACCAGAGAGTGAATTTATCCTTAGTGATATACGTAAATTTGAACTACCATCTACTTTTGATGCAGTTTTCTCGCATATTGTCTTACTCTTTATCGTAAACGTTGAAGAATTAACATCTGTCTTCCGCAATGTATATACAGCACTGCGAGATAATGGACTATTTGTATTCACAATACCAATAACAGATTGGTTCCATGAAATTGCTCCACCAACTTTTGACCACATTAGCATCAATGACGAATCAGCCTTGATTGAAATATTCCAATATAAACCAGAAGAAAGAATTTGGGAAATTCAAGTCACCGGATTTGAATTAATAGAAAATATTTGGAAGCGTTCAGATACTACTTGGTTAAGAAGAGATTTCTTTTTAACAGAGGTGCGATCAGCTCTAGACAAAGTGGGCTTTACAGACATTAGTCACTATAATTTCAAAGATTTGGGTGCAGACGATAGTGACGGGATGGCTTGCTTCGTTTGTCGTAAGTAATTTATGACCCAATAGTAAAATTACACAGTTCATGCGTTAATCAAGAGTAATTGTCATTTTTAAACCTTGAGTTTAAAACAGGAAAACAGTTTATGTATTTAATAAATAATGATCCAAATCACGACCCTCTTGCTTTGGCGTGGCAGAAACAATACATACCAATTGATGTGGAAGACGGCGGGACAATAATAACAGCTTTAGAGCAATTAATGCTAAGACACCTCTCTAAAGGAGCGCATATTCTCGACATAGGTTGTTTAGACGGAGAGATAGTCAAACATCTCAATATAAAAGGGTATCAAACGACTGGACTTGATGTTTCTGAAGAATTTTTGCGTATCGCCCGAAAAAAGGCACCTGAAAGTAAATTTATTCTTTGTGATATACGTAAATTCGAGTCGCCACCCACCTATGATGCAGTTTATTCACACAATTCTTTCAGCTTTTTACTAAACCTTGAAGAATTGACAACTGCCTTCCGAAATGTGTATATGGCGATGCATGATAATGGTCTGTTTGGGTTGAGTATGCAAGCTGCTGACTGCACATTGTTTGATGGTCCTCCTGATAGTTCATTCACTGGTAAATTTAATGATATACCTTCCTATCAGGTTGTCCAAGATACATTTGTCCAGATTGAAAGACACACCAACGACAACCGAGAAGAAAGGATACGGGAAATCAAAATGACCAGGTTTGCATTGATAAATGGAATTTGGAAGCGTTCGGACGTTACTGTGGTAGAAAAACATTATTTTATATCAGAAATTAAGTCGGCTTTGGAAAATGCAGGCTTCATAGAAATTGATGTCTATGATTCCAGAGATTTTGGAGACACGACCGCATTCAGTCAGCCTTGTTTTGTTTGTCGCAAGCCATCCCTTTCGCAATAGTATAATCCCAGAGTTCCTATATAGGTTAATTTATTGTCTTTTATTCCCCAACAATTACAAGGGCAGCAAATCACAGATTTTGGTGGGGGACTTAGAAGATTTCTGGGAATTTACCAAAATTCAGTCTGTAGTGCGGGCATCTTGCCCGCGACGCTAGCAATACATTGGTAATATCTTTTTCAAAAATCACCTTAAACTTTCGCTCCCTTCCGTCACCAGAAGTTCTATCTTCAGAAACATAGCAGCCTTTCGCACTCGAACTTCTGCCTTTATTGTTAATAATTGAGCAGAATTTAGGAATCAGAAGTCAGAAGTAAAACCAGTATTATATCAGGTTTTGAAACCTAAATTTTGTACCTTAATCACTGTAATCTGCTGTAAATATGGATAAACAATACTCTAACTTATCACCTGCAAAAAAAGCCCTTTTAGAAAAATGGAAGAGAGGAAAATTTCAAGCTGATACTATTCCCAAACGTCAAATATCTCAGAATATTCCCCTATCTTTCTCTCAACAAAGACTATGGTTTATTGACCAGCTTTATGATGGGAGTTCTTTCTACAACATTCCTATCGCTTTTCATATACAAGGTCATTTAAATATAAAGGCACTTCAGCAAAGCTTGAATGAAATTATTAAGCGTCATGAAGTTTGGCGGACAAATTTTAGGCTTGTGAATGGAGAGCCAATACAATAAATTTCTCCCCAATCTACTTGGGATGTATCTATTATTAACCTAGAACATTTATCTACTAAAGATTGGGAAGCCGAAGTTAAACAATTTGCAGCAGAGTCAGCAAAAAAACCTTTTAATTTGGCTAAAGGGCTATTAGTGAGAGCTACTTTACTGCGATTGAGTGAAGAAGAACATGTTTTGCTTGTGATCATGCATCACATAATCACAGATGGATGGTCTGAGAGTCTCTTCCTGCGCGAACTGTCAGCATTGTATGCTGCTTTCTCGACAAATCAACCTTCTCCCTTACCCGAACTCCCGATTCAGTATGCAGATTTTGCTGTTTGGCAACGCGATCGCATCCAAGGTGAATTCCTCGCAACCCAATTAAATTACTGGAAGCAACAACTTCAAGGTGAACTGTCTGTACTACAATTACCTACAGACCATCCACGCCCTAACCTTACTACTTTCACTGGCGCCAAGCAATACCTTACATTCTCTGCATCCCTAACTAATGCTCTCAAGCAATTAAGTCAGCGAGAAGACGCTACTTTATTTATGAGTTTGCTGGCAGCATTTAACATATTACTATACCGCTACACAGACCAGGAAGATATCTTAATCGGTTCTCCAATTGCTAACCG
>NZ_JAIVFR010000399.1 GCF_020829685.1 Nostoc sp. CHAB 5715
ATTACTTTTGCTATTAGCAAGGAACTTAAGTTCCTTGCGGGACATGGCTTTTACTTAAGTTGACACTAATGAGCAATGCTGTGCCTCTACCTTGGCAATTAGCGCAAGAATTCCGCAAATTGTTCTAATTGTGGTGAGGTTGTGAAAAAATCTCTTAGCACTAGAACTCATGTCTGCCCTCATTGTGGACACATCCAAGACCGAGATTGGAATGCTGCTTTGAACATACTTGAGATTGGACTCCGTACTGTGGGGCACACAGGAACGTTAATCGCCTCTGGAGACATCGACCTCTGCGTGGGTGAGGAAACTCCTCCAAGTAAGTTGAGTCGTAGAAAGAGGAAACCTAAGAAGGCAACTTCTTAGAATCCCCGCCCTTTAGGGCTGGGGTAGATGTCAACTCTAGCAAACCAGCGTCGAACTGTGAACAGGGAACGAGAGCAAATCTGAGCCATTTGTTCGTGGTTTACCTGCCATTTGGAGTAAAACTGCTGGGGAGTCATACCCAATTGACAATAACTGTAGAATTGCATCAAATCTTGCTCTCGCTGCTTGAGTGGATGAGGATTCATAACTTTGTCTCCTCGCTGATTGGTTCTAAATCTTCTTCCCAAGCAATATCGGCAGATGTCCAAGCAGCACTCTGGCTCTCTTTGCTCAACCAAATCAGGTAGCACCAACTCCAGCAGCAGCGATCGCAAGCATTGCTATAAAATCGACCAATGACAATGCCCCAGTCAGTATCACTTTGGGCAGAGAGCCAACGCAAGCGATCGCCATATAAAAATCTGGGTGTCTTGGCTACATCAGGAAAGTTGACAGGAAGCTCAATAGATGCATCTGGGTATTTCAGATTAATCAAGCCTGGGACTATATCTTGGTGACAGTGCCGGATGAGATTGAGATAATCAGCAATCAACTTACCATTGATGCTATGAGTTAACCCAGATATCAGAATCGCAGCTAGGCTTTCTATTTCTTGCTGCTGGAGTTGTATCCAGGTGCTATCAAAGTCAGCGTCAGAGTAGTTGTTGAGCTTTGCTAGTAATTCTGTGATGCCGAAATCATCGAAAGCTTGTTGATAAGCTCTGTGTTCATCTGTTTTGTAGCTAACAGGCTTTAACATTGTATATGTCTCCTGTGATAGGGGGGACAAAAGCCAGCATCGTCCCTGAGAAAGTTGATGGCTGGCTTTTGACTTATCTGTAATTATACATATAATTAGTGTGTTTTTATGTAAATATATTTATTTTAGTTTTTTTAATATAAAAATACACAATATTGCTTATAATAACGACATGGGAAAAGTAACAGTAACTCTTTATATGGAAGAAGAAGACAAAGAAGCCCTGCAACAATTGGCTGATGCACAGGAGCGTTCTTTGTCTCAGATGGCAGTGTTAATTTTGAAACGAGCGATTAAACAAGCTCAGAATGACGGGACAATTACACCAAAGTAATTCGTAATTTGTTAAAGAAGCGATACCTTCTCTACGAGACGCACTCGCGTTCGCAATGACAATTATTTTCTCCTTAAAAAATAAAAACTGGGATGCACCCAATATAAATTGTTGCTTTTCAGAAAGATGACAATAACTTGTCACCAGTAAATATGGAAGCGAATTACTAGGTTTGATGACAATATAGGACTCCTATTTGATTTTTGAAATAACTCGCCCTCAACTCGAAAAGGCTGATTCCCTAGTAGAGACGCGATTAATCGCGTCTCTACTCCCTACTCCCTGCCTACACAAAGAAGTTCAGAAATCAAATCGGATTGCTATAATTTGTCAAAATGATATTAATCTGTCACCGACGACAAATAATTAGTCACTGTACACTTGATTTATGTCAAACTTTAGTGTTGAGCAATACTTTTATCAAAGCCGATGATGGGATTTGAACCCACGGCCTGCTGATTACGAATCAGCTGCTCTACCACTGAGCCACATCGGCGTACACAATCTAAGAGTATAACATGATTTAATCATGGTAGATCAAAATCGCAAAAATCGCCTTAACCCTGAACAATACGCCAGCCTCAAAGCAGAAATAGCCGCTCCTTATCGCGGCTTACGACAATTTCTCTACATCGCTTTCGGTGCTTCTGGCTCGATTGGCGCATTCGTCTTTTTTTTCCAAGTGCTTGCCGGACGCAATGTTGAGAGTGCAATGCCAAGTTTAGCTCTCCAAGTAGGAATAGTTGCCCTAATGGTCTTCCTTTGGCGTTGGGAACAGCGTCGGCAACGACGCCCCCAATCGGGTAAAAATCCTAATTCCTGAAGGGAGAAATTTTGCTGTTAATTTTTTATATTTAAAAACCCCTAAAATTAATAAAACTCACAATATTGAAAGCGCCAGACTGATAATTTGTTAGTCTGGCGCTTCCAATTTGCTAACTAGTACAGTACAGCACGGCGGAAATAATATCATGTCCGCATAAATAGTTATGCTAACCACAGCCATTACACCCCACCCCCAGCCCCTCCCCGCTCTTCGGGAGGGGAGACAAAGCGTAGCTTTGGCGGGGTGGGGTTCTTTGGGTTTAATAAGCAATCAAGCGGACATGATATAAACCACCCATTCCAAATCACCAAAAAGTCTGCCTTATAAGCTTTTTGACTTTTGACTTTTGATTTTTGACTTCCGCCATGCGGTACTAGGCATTTACTGAACAGTTACCAAATAAGATGAAGGAATTGGTTGGGCACGTCCAGCATTGACAAGTGCTTGGTAAACAAAGGCAGCAACTTCGGCTCTAGTCGCTTCACGATTAGGATTGAGTTGCTTGGCTGTGGGATAGTTGATCACTAGTTGCCGTGCAGTTGCCGCAGCAACAGGAGCGATCGCATACTTAGGAATCTGGGCAGCATCGGTGTAAAAGGAAAGGACATCCTGATTATTCGCAGTTAAGCCCAAACCATTAGCTAAAGATACTAACGCCTGGACTCTGAGAATTTGCTGCTGTGGCTTAAAAGTTCCATCAGGATAACCAGAAACAAATTCACTTTGGTAAGCAGATTGAATTGCAGTGTAAGCCCAGAAATTGCTTGCTACATCCTTAAATTTAATTGCTGTGCGTTTGTTTGGTGGTGTTAGGGCTTTAGTGATAATAGTGGCGAATTGAGCGCGGGTTACAGGATCATTGGGTTTAAAGCTGCCATCAGGAAAACCAGCAATAATATTTTGGGAAGCTAAAGCTTCGATGTAGGTTTTTGCCCAGTAATTTGCTGGTACATCTTTAAAGGCGACAGCCCCTCCAGGGGGTGCGTCAACAGTTGCAGCAACGAAATTTACTGAGCCGAAAATCTTTTTCTGATCAATATCGTTGCCAACAGCGATAATTTGACCGGTTTTAGTGGCGTTGTTCACATCATAACGAGTGTTATTGCGAATAAGATTACCACCAGGATTTTCGTTGGTACCAAGGTCAGGTAAAGCGTTAACAGTTGCTACTACACCATCCCGCTTATTGTTCTGAATGACATTCTTACGCAATACGGGCTTTGCTGATTCGGAGATATAAAGACCGTCCTGGTTTTGGACAATTTGGTTTTCCACAATTTGGGGTGTGGAAGTGCCACCGATCGCTAGACCAAAACCAGTATCTTGAAATAAGTTATTCCGAATTTCTCCTTGAGCACCTCTAACAACTGAAATCCCATTGCCTTTGTTTTGCACAAAGAGATTACCTTCGATTTTGGGATTGCCTGTACCCGTGACAAAAACACCCTCTCTAACACTGTTAGTAAAAGTACTGTTTTTGATAATCGGATTAGTTGACTCCACCCACACACCCGTACCCCGGCTATTTGGGTTGGTGACGGTGACACCAGTGATCGTGGTATCTTGCTCGGCAAGGATGGTAATGTCCTGTCTGGCAAAGGTACGACTAGTGTAGAAACCTCCACCTGTAATCAATATCCCCTGACCTTTAGTAGCTTCATCACCCCGCAGTGTCACCCCTGGTTTGAGCAACAACGGGAAGGTTTCACCACTTTCTTGGTTATAGTTTCCAGGTGCTAATTGAATAACTGCACCTGGTTGGGCTTGACTTAGAGCGAAACTTATGGTTTTGTAGGGTGCAGTTGATGTTGTACCAGCACCAGCACTATCTGCACCAGTTGCTGGATTAACGTAAATCGCTGCGGCTGTTGCAGGAGCTTGCGCTGTGAGAGTTGGGGCGATACCTTCTGGATGAGTCGCACCAGCATTAACCTCATCAGGTAGTAGTATTGACCCACTAGAGACAACCAGCATTGCCGTTAGTCTGGCTCCCAAGCGTAAAGTATATCTCAGATGACTGCTAGAAAGAAGGCGAAAATTCTCCGCTAGAGAAGTGTGAAAACCCCGGTATTTCATTTTTTGAGTCTGTGATGTGCTGAATTACGGTATGTCAAACAAGGTTAAAGGTAGCAGCTTTGTAGCTGCTGTAAAACCCATGCAAAACTATACTGGATGATTACCACTGATTCAGCTAAATTCCTTAGATAGATCACAGAACTTATACATTAGTTATATTATTTTATTTAGAAAATTTTACTAGTACCGTCGGCGTAAATACGCCTACCATTTTCTAAGAGGTTGTTTGAAAAGGGTCGGCTTGAGCTTCAAGTGCAACTCAGGGGCGCAATCTCAAATCCCAAAACTCCGATTATCTCGTGGCAGTTTCTCGGTAACCAGGGTAGTGAAACACACGCTTGAGGACTTTTCAAACATCCTCTAAGCTATAGATAGCTTAACTGTTGCCTTCCTCACCCGCCTAGAACTAAAAGGCTAATAGCTAAAGTCTACTAAAGTAGACTAAAGATTTTTGGCTATATTTAGTCATCAAGAGATGAGTTTCGCTATTAGCAAGGAACTTCAGTTCCTTGCGGGACATGGCTTTTACGTTAAGTTGACACGTATGAGCTGGCTCGTGCCCCTACAGCATGGTCTATAGCGGTTCTCGAATGGAAGCAATACACTTTGACCTCACTTCCATTCCTCTCTCCTAAAAGGAGAGAGGCTTTGAATCTTGCTCCCCAACGCTAGCTCTTAAGGGGCTGTTCTTGTTAGGTCTGTATTGGACTCAAGCGAGAAGCGCTATATTTACGATCGCAGGATAATTAAGAAAAGCCTGAAAACTTCCTATTTTAGGTAATGCACATCACGATGCATTTCTACAGTGCGTAAGTCCTATTTTTGTATTCCCTAAAGCTAGATGCTGCAAATAATTTTGCTGGAATATCATTACAGGAAAATCAAACCTATTGGAAATGGAAAGAAATGCGTTTTAAATTTTTGGGGCTGCGTCGCGCCTTACTTGTATTAGGTAGTACCTGTCTTCTACTTTTGTCCACTCCTGTCTTTGCTGCGGAACGAGTGATGCTAAATTATGGTATTTTCCGTGAATCACTTTCAGTGGAGGAGCTATCCACCTTTGCCCAAACAGGTGAACTTTCACGTTCACTACGAGTTAATTTTGCTTTGGCGCGACAAGATCCTAAAGTCATCCGTCAGTATTTGACGGAGCCGGTGAAGGTAAACCTTGTATTTTTAGATAGAGTGCTGAATAGCCAGATTGGTAATATTATTTTAGATCAAATTAGTCAAGTTATTTATACACCGTCTCACAGAGCAGATCGGCAGGCTTTGCGAGCCGCTTTGGTACTTTCTGCGAGTCAAGACGGGCAGGTGTCGTTAATCGAAATTGTTAAGAATTATCCCACAAATGAAGTCGAAGTTGATGGAAAACGCTTGCAGGGTGCATACCGTCAACTTCGTCGCTTGCAAACAAGCCTACAAAATTTATTTGGTGTTTAGTAAGCTAAAGTTTCTAAAGTTTCCCTTAAATACCGTTGTACCTGCTGTTCCAAGCGAATTCCGTGTAATTGAGCATTGCGTTCTAGTTGCCAACGTTGAAAACCGGAACTAGTGGAGATCGCACATTTGAGGCTATACCAAATTTCAGTATCAGCAGAAAATTGGCGATCGCTAGAAGCTGGAATTTGAGCCATAGTTTCTCATTCCTTTATTTTAACTTCAACGGTAATTAGTCATTAGTCATTAGTCATTAGTCATTAGTCATTAGTGAATACATAAATACCACTGCGACTAAAGTCGCTCGTGCCGCTTCCCTCTCAGCTTTGAAAAGCTGAGTTTCCCGCATCCCGTGTATTCTTATGAATCTGTATTAATCCTAAACAAGGATTCCAACAATCGGGGCACGATTTGATTAACCCGTACTCCTAAAATTGTGAAATCCTGCTTAATCTTTTCTAAAGATAATGGCTCTATGCCAGCGAATTCTGTGTCATTAGTCACTAAAACTCGCATTACACTCACAGGTATTTGTAAAAATAAATTGCTGCC
>NZ_JAIVFR010000039.1 GCF_020829685.1 Nostoc sp. CHAB 5715
GAAGTTAACTTACTGGTAGATTCCCTAATTGTTGGAAATAAAAGTGAATTCAACCCCAAAAGATTAGACTAATAAAAATTTTCTGGACTAGACTTTTCAAAATTACCAGTAATATGAGTTACATCTGTGGAATGCAGGTTCTATATCAAATACAATGTTTAACTATTTAATCGTAAATTCAAGACAGAAAATTGATGAGGGCAACTTTACTCTCATCTTTAAGAGTGATATCTGGCAATGAGCCGCTCTATGCCCACGCTTATTTCTCAGAGGTGAGATTATCCAAAACTTGCTGAAATTCTGCTGTGGAAGGAATTGCGATCGCTCTTTTATGAAGCATTTTTAGCACAGATGGTTCTTCTATCCTATTAATAACTTCCACAATAGAGCTTGGCACTTCTCCAAACCGCGTTTCTAGAACTGTAATGATGCTTTCTCTAGCAGTTTCGACAATTCCTTCTTCTTTGGCTAGTCTTTCAATACTAGTTACGTACCGCATTCTATCTGCCTCCTCGTAACTTCTAACTTCTGTTTTAAAACTAAGTGCCAACTCTTTTGGCAAAACCATTATCCAGTCGATAAACCGAAATAATTCCCGAATATCTTCCCGGCTATATCCCCGTTCATACAGCCGTCTGACTAGGCTTAGTTTCCACTGTAGCCGATTTTGTGGATTTCGTTGCGTTGCCTTGGTCTTGAGATGCGCCATCACAATTACACCAAAGGGGTTGGTTGTTTGCTCTAGGGTTTCCCACCCTTGCTCATAGTCCAACAGTTTCGCCACAGGAAACTCTAAGCTGACGCGACATCCGCCCAGCTGATAGCTGTAGCTAGAAGGTCGCCAATTCGCTTGTTCATCTGCTAAAACTGCTAAACTAATGACTCGCTTTTTATGGCGGTCAAATAAGCGGTAATTATATGTGTACATCCGTTCGGGAAATTGGCTGTCATATTGCCCTTGGACTTCCACATGAACCAATACCCAAGCTTCCTCTCCATCCAGTAGCCAAACTTTTGCGACTTTATCGACCAAACGCCGCCCAATTTCTGCATCCGGTTCTAGCTGTTGCAGTTCTGTGTCTAGAAATTCATAAGGTCGCGTCCAGTCGATTTCGGCATAAGCTTGGATGAAAAAGAATTCCAAAAAGCGGGGAAAATATAGCTCAATAACTTCTTTCCAAGGACTATCGTAATCAGTAAGTTGCTCGGTCATGAATTAAAACAAAAAGTACCTCTGTGCCATTGGTAAAACTGTTGCAGGTTCACAAATCAGCAACTCACCATCTGCCCTGACTTGGTATGTTTCTGGATCTACTTCAATGTGGGGTAGTGTATCATTCAACTTCATATCTAGCTTACTCAATTGGCGTGTCCCAGAAACTGCAACTGCTGACTTTTGTAAACCTAGCTGTGTGGGAATTTCTTTCTCTAAAGCTGCTTGGGAAACAAAAGTTAATGATGTGGCATGACGCGCCCCTGCAAAACTACCAAACATCGATCGCATATACACTGGTTGCGGTGTCGGAATACTGGCGTTAGCATCGCCCATTTGCGACCATGCAATCATTCCGCCTTTAATTACTATCTCTGGTTTCACGCCAAAAAACGCGGGACGCCACAAACATAAATCTGCTAATTTTCCCTTTTCCACTGAACCCACATATTCAGCAATTCCGTGAGCGATCGCTGGGTTAATCGTATACTTAGCAACATACCTTTTTGCCCGAAAATTATCTGCTTTTTGCTCAGTTCCTTGTGAGTTAAGAGTTCCGCGTTGCACCTTCATTTTGTGAGATGTCTGCCAGGTGCGAATTATCACTTCGCCTACCCTTCCCATTGCCTGGGAGTCGGAAGAAATCATGCTAAATGCGCCTAAGTCGTGCAAAATGTCTTCTGCTGCAATGGTTTCCCGACGGATGCGAGATTCGGCAAAGGCAACATCTTCAGCGATCGCAGGATCGAGGTGATGGCATACCATCAACATATCCAGGTGTTCATCTAAGGTGTTGAGGGTGTAAGGACGTGTGGGATTTGTGGAAGAAGGGAGAACGTTGGCTTGGCTGCAAACTTTGATGATATCTGGTGCGTGTCCTCCGCCTGCGCCTTCAGTGTGGTAAGTGTGGATGACACGATTCTTAAAAGCGGCGATCGTATCTTCAACAAATCCGGCTTCGTTTAGGGTATCAGTATGAATAGCGACTTGCACATCATAAGCATCGGCAACCTTGAGGCAAGTATCAATTGCTGCGGGTGTGGTTCCCCAATCTTCATGAAGTTTTAATCCCATTGCACCGGCAGCTACTTGTTCTACAAGTCCTTGGGGTTGACTGGCGTTACCTTTACCTAAAAATCCTAAGTTGACGGGAAAAGCATCAGCAGCTTGCAGCATTCGGTAAATATTCCAAGGGCCGGGGGTGCAGGTAGTGGCATTTGTACCTGTGGCGGGGCCAGTACCGCCGCCGATCATGGTGGTAATTCCAGAAGCGATCGCAACTTCAATTTGTTGGGGACAAATAAAATGAATATGGGCATCAATACCGCCAGCAGTGAGAATCATTCCTTCACCAGCTAAGGCTTCAGTTCCGGGGCCAATAATAATATCTACATTATTTTGAATATAAGGATTTCCGGCTTTACCAATTTTGAAAATCTTGCCATCTTTAATGCCGATATCTGCTTTGACAATACCCCACCAATCGAGAATTAAGGCATTAGTAATTACTAAATCTACAGCACCATCGGCGTTAGAAATTGGGGATTGTCCCATTCCGTCTCGGATGACTTTACCGCCGCCGAATTTTACTTCATCGCCGTAGGTGGTGAAATCTTGTTCAACTTCAATAAATAATTCTGTGTCTGCAAGTCGGATGCGATCGCCTACTGTTGGACCGTAGGTTTCCGCGTAAGCACGGCGATTCGTTCTGTAAGGCATTATACATTCTGAAAATTGAGGTTAAAATCGAGTTTAAACGCAGAGGGGCGCAAAGTAAACGCAAAGGTGAGGCAGCGCGGTCTTGGGGGTTTCCCCCATGAGCGACTGCCGTACGCAGAGTATGGATGAGAATGATTTGAGTGGGATGATAATTGGTTGTGGAATGCGAGTGCATACGGCGTTAGGCCCAGGTTTATTAGAGTCAGCATACGAAGAGTGTTTGTATTATGAATTGAAGAAGAGGGGATTTAATGTTGGTAAGCAAGTTCCATTACCGCTTGTGTATGAAAAAGTAGAATTGATTGTGTTTATCGATTAGATTTAATAGTAGAAAATAAAGTAATTATTGAAGTTAAATCTGTGGAATCTATCAAACCAATTCACTCAGTACAGCTTTTAACTTACCTGAAACTCACTAATTGTAAACTCGGTCTTCTGCTCAATTTTAACGTTCTCCAGCTTAAAGAAGGCATTAAACGTGTGGCAAACAAACTCTAACTCCGCGTACCTCCGCGTTTACCTCAGCGCCCCTCTGCGTTGAAAAATAAATATACCGTAGTGACTGTCTTAAAAGCCAAGCGATCGCATTTTATCCACAGCTTGAATAATTTGGGTTTGTAAAATTACGCGATTCTCTACGAGACGGCAAAACCAAACGCACTTTAGATAATTTAGGTTTATGCTATGAATGAACGTTCTTGGAGGTAAAGACAAAATGACTCTAGCAGACGTAATTACCATAGCTCGAAAGCTTTCTCCATTAGAAAAGCTCAAGCTAATTCGCATCCTTGCCGAAGATTTAGATACAGTCGAGGATATTTCTCCATTAGAACCCTTCAAAACCTACGATTTACCTACTCCTTATAATAGCTTTGGGGCTGGTGCAGTCATGATGGAAGCACTCAACTCACAGAATTCCAGTCATTAAGCTGTATGCGGTTCAATTATTCCACTACAAGTTCCACTCAAAACGAATTTGATAGTTTACCCAGAATTCCCCTAGTTTTAAGTCGAGAAAATTACAGCATAGAAGCAAATGCTTTAGTTGATAGCGGTGCTACTGTCAATGTTATGCCCTATGAACTAGGGCTTCAGTTGGGTGGGATTTGGGATGAGCGTAAAGCTATTATTCAATTGGCAGGAAATCTCCGCAATCAACCTGCCATACCATTTTTCGCAAGGGCTGAAATTAGCAGTTTTCCACATGTGGAGTTAGTATTTGCATGGGTAAGCAGTCTTAACGCTGCTTTAATTCTTGGACAAACTAATTTTTTCTTGGAATTCGATGTTTGTTTTTATCGTTCCAAATTGGAGTTTGAAATTAAACCTATTCAATAACTTTGTTCAAACGCAGAGGGACGCTGAGGGAAGCGCAGAGGTACGCGGAGGGTTTTTAGAGGTTTCCGTTAATTTTGGCGTTGAAGCCGTAGACTTGGCGAGTACCAACGAGGGGGATTAGAGTTATTTGTTTTTCGTCGCCTGGTTCAAAGCGAACTGCGGTTCCGGCGGGGATATCGAGGCGCATTCCTCGCGCTTGTTCTCTGTCAAAGTTTAAGGCGGCGTTGACTTCATAAAAGTGATAGTGGGAACCAACTTGTATGGGGCGATCGCCTGTATTTGACACTTGCAATTTTACAGTTGGACGACCAACATTTAGTTCAATTTCACCTTCTGGTGTAATAATTTCTCCAGGAATCATAATAAATTCAAAAATTAACGAATTGGATTATGTACTGTTACTAACTTTGTGCCATCAGGAAAAGTTGCTTCTACCTGCACTTCATCCACCATTTCTGATATTCCTTCCATGACATCATTCCGCGTCAATAGAGTTGTACCATAACTCATTAATTCAGCTACAGTTTGCCCATCCCTTGCACCTTCTAAAATGGCAGCAGAAATATAAGCGATCGCTTCAGGATAATTCAGTTTTAAACCCCTTCCTTTACGTCTTTCTGCTAATAAAGCAGCAGTAAAAATTAATAGCTTATCTTTTTCCTGCGGCGTAAGTTGCATTCTTATCTCCTCTGTGTTCTCTGCGCCTCTGCGGTTAGTTCAAACCTGCCACACTCTTGGTATACAATTACTACGATTCAGAAAAGAAATTCTCAGCAATTGCCAAACATCAATAAACCAGTTTCTCACCTCAGATGTAGAAGCACCGCGATATCGACACAATAATCCATGTTGTAATCGGCTAACACCCGCTTCTCCTTGCCCATCCCATAAATTTCGCGTTTTTTCGACAATTTCTGCTGAAACTGCACCACCAACCCAAACTAGACTACCTACTATTGGTTTTCCAGCCAAACCGTGGGGACTGTGAAAAATATCTTCGCTACCCCGTAACCATTGGCGATCAATCCACAAAGGAACACCTTGCTGCCAAATTTCCGTGTGCGATCGCCATTCCCCTTGTAAGAATTTTTCTCCTCTAGCACTGCGACCAAATCGGGTAATTTCCCAGCCTAACCAACTGGCCCCGGTTGCTAATTCTACCCGTAAATCTTGGCGAAAAATCGCGTCGTTAAATAAAATTGTCTCTTGCGGCAACCATTCTAAACAAGCACCAGTATCAACTTGCATCTGGATGGTTTGTCTAGCTTGTAAGCCATTACTACGATATATCTTACTTGCAGCAGCTGTAGTGATTAAGGCTTGGGCTTGGGGTTGGAGGTGGATGTTAGAGGATAAGCGATCGCCTCCCACCATTCCCCCAGCCGTGTGTAAAATTACGCTATGACAAATTTCCCCTTCTGGGTAAAATGGGCGCTGTACCTTCAGGGGCGCTTGTTGGTGATTGTAAATTAATTGGGTTTTACCCTGGCGATCGGCATAGACTAAATTAAGTTTGCCATGCCAACCTTCTGCTGTTTGTGAGTTGCAGATCATTTATAAATTCAAGATTAAAGTTCAGATATCTTATATTTTTTTAATGCATTCTTTGCTCTTTACTTGCAATTTATTATGACTTTTTCGCCAAGATTACATAATCATCTAATGTATAGTGTAACTGATGCTTCTGACCAAAATACTTTTTGAGTATTGGACTCATGTACAGTTGTTTTGGTAACTTTTCTCGAGCAAATTTACCAAATTCAGCAATGGGCAAAGGTGTTCTTAAACCTGTTGAGGTTAGATATCTATACCAGACCAACTCTAATCCCAATTCTGCCAGAAACTTATCCACTACGCTTTTTTCCTGTTCTTGGTTTTCAACTTGGTGAACATCATAAATTTTAAATAACTTTTTATCTTGCACAATTAGTAGAATATAGCCCAAGCTAAATATATGCAATATACATTTTCTAAAAAATACTTCATAAAGTAGACATGAGGAGTTAGACTAAAACGGTAGCCTGGGTCTTGTCCAATTTTTAAGTTATTAATATCCTCAAGAGCATCTTCTAGCTTAACAAATAACTGCTTGTCAGGAATCTTACTAAATTCTTCTTTGAGATATTCAACTAGCCTTGATTCAAAATCATCAAATATACGTTCATCAATACCAGTAGATTGCAGTTTACATTCATCGTGCTGTATTAAATTAAAAACTTTATAGATATATTTAACAAATTCTTCATCTGGCATTAATATGAGATTATCTTTTTGCTGTGATACTTCTGTTAGTTGTTTAGTTAAAGTTTCTGTTTGTCGTTTATATTCTTGGGAATAACGTTCAAGCTGAAGTTTATCCCTAAATAGTTTTTCTAACCATGAGAATCTTGCACCTGACTTTTGAATCTCTTGTAATAGTTGGGCTGCACGTCGGATATCCCCGCGTTTTAAAGATAATTTTAACTGCTGACTTCGCCACCAATTTACGATAGGATTATTCATAACCAAATCCCTCTTTACCTTGCATAATTTCTACACCTGGAAGCCGAGAAACTAACTTTTCCTTAAATTTCATATAGTTTAGTTTCTCATCGTCATACCACCAAGCGTATTTTTGCTTAATTTCTTCAGCTTCTTGGCGAGTTGATGCTATAAGAGAACGATTATCCCTAGCATGAAAAGCTTGAATTACAACTCTATCGGCGATGGCTAGTTTGTCAATAAAAGCAGCTTCATCAGTTGCTAAAGTAGGAAGTAGAGGGGTGATGGTGATAGAAATTTTAGGAAGAAAACCTTTGTAATAATCAATACTTTGTTTAATTTTAGTGATAGCATTTAGTCTGGCTTTAATACTGGGCGATCGCGGTTCAAAATCTTTTCTCACTAATTCACTCCCTGTGGGAATGCTCATATTAATTCGCAATCGCTTAAATCGTTGTAAATAATCAATATCTCTAGTAATAATTGGGCTACGAGTTTGAATCACCAAAGTTGGAGTTGGATAACCGTCAATCCCCATATCTAGCATTACCTCCAACAACCGACGAGTCAGATGATGTTTAGACTCAAGTGGTTGATAAGGATCAGTAACGCTACTCATGTATATACTAGGAGGAATCTGAGGATTTTTTTCGTACCATTTTTTTAATTCTTTCGCTAAAATGTCAGCAGAATTTTCTTTAAAAATTACCCATTTTCCCCAATCTTGGCGCATTTGAGCATTAGGAGTAAATGCAGCAGCATAGCAATAACTACAACCGTATTGACATCCCCTGTAAGGATTTAGAGTGAAATCATAATTACCAATAAAACCAGTAGCTTTTGTTAAGAGCGATTTAGCATTTTGGGCAAAAACATTGACATCTCCAAACTTTTCTCTGACTAATTTGGTAGGAATGCATTCGCAATAACCTTCATATTTTGGTTGTGCCATGTGAATCCTGATATTTATTAAGAGTGAATTAACGCACCCTACTTCTTATAATTCCCATTTTTATTTTGAAATTACTTCACCAAGGTGTACGCTAGTGCGATAGACCATATAGACAAAACCACTCTCATCACGAAAGCGCTGATATAATTCTTGAAACCTATCAATAAGCTGTTCATATCCCAAGCCTTCACGCGGGAGGTAAGAAACACTCATTGCTCGTCCAATAAGTCCAGTTAAATCTAACTGTTGTCTATAAGTAAAATTATATTCGTGGATGTTAATAAAATGGGGAGTTACTAACAGTGGCTCTACCGACTGCATTCGAGATTCTGCTGGGTGATTATTAGATGCTTCGCGCACTATTCGGCTATATTCTGTAGTTAACGCATCTTCTTGATCTCGATTATTCCACACCACAGCCAAGCGTGCTGATGGTTTTAAAATGCGGTGAAATTCCAATAAAGTTGGTTCGGGATTGAACCAGTGGAAAGCTTGAAAACAGGTAACTAAATCAACTGAATTATCAGGTAGTTGGGTAAATTCTGCTGTTCCATCACGAAACTCTATCAAAGGATGTGATTCAGCAGCTTCTCGCATTGCTGCATTTGGTTCTATGGCGATGACATTAACTCCGCGTTCAGCTAACAGTCTTGAAGCAATTCCTGTACCTGCACCAATATCTGCTGCTACGAGTTGTGAATTTTCACTCAGTCCTTCCAAGATAATATCAATTGCATCTGCGGGGTAACTTGGTCGATATTTTACATAATCATCTGCTCTGTCAGAAAATCGGTTGAGTGGGTTTAAGGTATGTAAGGGGGTTGTTTCAGGATTAATTTGGCTCATGGGTTTTTATGGAAAAGTAGAAGTGCGTAGGCGTAGCCCGTCGTAGACATCGCTCTAGTTCAGAAAAGCGATATCATAACAATTAAACCGCTCCAAACAGTAACATCTACATACAATAATGGAAAGATTGCTAAACATCCACATTGAAAAACTACCAGAAGGCGTTTATTTAGCAACATCTGATGAACTTCAAGGTTTAGTAGCTCAAGGACGGACTGTTACTGAAACTTTAGAAATTGCTCGTGATGTAGCGATTAAATTAATGGAAGCACAGTATGGTAATTGTAAATTACCTGGGTGAAATTTTGGCGATCTACACTAAGTTAAGTTTGCTATGCCAAGAAAGAGAAATTTTTGCTTCTACCTGAACGCTCATGCTTGTTTAACTGTAAAATTTCCACTGTACTGCAATTGTTGAAGTAACTTGGAGTTTCCAGAACCAAAAATGTATAGTATATCTTGGGCACGAGTCATAGCAACATAGAGTCTTCTACAAGTCAAAATATCACTTTCTGAATGTGGAGGTATACTAAACTCCCAGTCTTGAACCCAGAGTATTAAAACGACTTTAAATTCTAAACCCAATGCACCAAGCGTATTAATAATCTTAATACCAGAATTTTTAATATTATATTTTTTCTCCGACTCTCTATTTTCACTAACCCAATCTGTTTCAATTCCTAAATTTTGCAATTTTTTAATTAGAGATTTTAATAATACCTTTTTTTGATCGTCTGCTATTCTATATAAAATAGCAATATCATTTAGTGGATAACCTAGTTTTGCTAAATCTTTAACTTCATTAATCACAGATTCTACTTCATAAATCTCTGATGTTTCAATATGTAGAATCGGATTTACACCACGACGTACAGCGTCTGTAGGCTTAACAATATCGAATGTTAAATTTTCTTCATCAATAACGTTACTAAATAAACTCCAGCTTGCTGCTAATATTTCCTGAGTATTTCTATAGTTTTTGTCAAGTTTTAATTTTTTGTTACTTGTTCGTCCAACTGCTTTGACTCCCACAGAATTCCAAGTAAAATTATTACGTTTATAAACGGATTGACGACCATCTGCTACAATCATGAGATTGCCATGTTCTGGGTCTTTTAACGCAGCCACACAACATTTAAACCATATAGGATCAAATGTTTGTCCTTCATCAACTAAAACTGCATCATATTTATGTTTTATCAGAGCATTTTCAAGTTGCTTTAGTAGTATTTCACCTAAAATCCCATCATAATATTCTGTAGTAAAACCTGAAGGCGTTGGGATTTTTTTTATAAGCGAACTTACCCAAGCATAAAATGTAAACACCTCTATTTTGCTAGTGGAATTGTACTGATTTGAATATTCATACATTAAAGACTTGAGATAAGCAGCAAGACTTCTATTGAAACAAAGAATTAAGATTTTTTGATGACGATTTTGTTGAACTAGCAATTTAGCATGAGATAAAAGTATTAAAGTTTTTCCTGATCCGGCTACACCATAAATTATTCTATGTCCATCACCAATTGATCTAACTATACATTCTTGACGATGATCTAACGTTTTAAATACATAACTTTCATTTTTTAATTCAATGCCATTAGGAACACTGTGGAGAGATGCTGGTACAAGTTTAATAGCTATTTCTGGAAAAATAATAGCTTTTATAGTGTCAATTTGCTCATGGGTAAGACGAGGGAAACTAAAAGTATTAGTAAATATTTTTATCAATCTATTTACTAATTCATCACTACTAATACTCTGATTATAAAATAATTCATTACGGTATATAATTTGTGATAAAGATAATAATTTATCAATCTTTTTTTCTTGCGCTTGCTCTGCGGTAATATTAGAAAAAAATAGGCCATAGTTACAAGGGAATGCTAATTTCTGTTGATTATCTCCATTAAGGTGAGTGAGTATGTGATATTTTTGTAATTTCACTAATAATTTATCTATCAACTCTTGATATGGATTTGTCCATACTGAGAAAGTATCCTCTTCCTCATTTATCTCTATAGAACGCTTACGAGTTCGTCTTCCCGGAATATCTAGGTATGACGGAGATTTTTTTAATTCTATTTTTTTATTTTTTTCTGGAGAATTAAATAATTTAATTTTGTTAATATCAGTACCGTTAATTTGCGATGGATACCAAGTAATAACTTGGATTATTAATAGTCCAAAATTAGGTGCAATAATCAGGAAATCAATAGAATTACTTTCAACGACTTGCTTATACCAAACTAAAAAGTCATCTGGCAATTTTTCACGAAGAATTTTATATAAAATTTGTTCGCCTTGACTAGCAGATGACGATATAGATTCGGGAACCATTAAAGCCATAGTTTAATACCTATCTTATTATTCTTCTTTCTGCTGCTCTACCCAAGCTACCAAATCAGCAATTTCGGAAAAATCAAGCAACTCTTCTCCCAACTCCTCTAACTGTTCAGCAGATAAATTCCGAACCTGCTCAACTAATGATCCATCAATATCACCAAAACGCCGTTTAAGTAGACGACTAATCAATCTAAAAGCTTCTTTTTGAACGATATCTTGATAAATTACAGACTCTTTCATAGTATCCTCCCGCAAAAATTGCCGAACCAAATCCTTGTCAAACCGCAAACCCGCCAGAATTTCTACACAACCCGCGATATTTTGTCGCTCCTCTCTATCTGGAATTGTAGCGACTTGTTCAGCCACTTGTGCTAGTAAAGTTTGCGGCGAGTCAGTTCGCGTCAAACTTGCTAAAGGTAGCAGCGCAGGATTAACTAAAAATGATATTGAATCTTGCTCCCAAAGACGAACAACTTGATATTGGTGAATCGTCGTGTTGTCCCGATATTCTTCAGTAAAAGCAATTTCATTAGTAGTTTCCTGCAAAAAGATTAGCACTTGCACTACAGGACAACGGTATTGGCGCTTCAACCTCACAGAATAATCGAGCATTCGGAAATTAAGCGCCGGATTAGATTTCACTAAAGTTTGAAATTCAATGTGCAAAATTTGGTTAGCCGCTTGCAAAAATGTCACAGAATCCGCGCGAATTGGTTCAAGCGTGAGTTCCGTTTTTAAAACTTCAATTTCTTGCACCTCTACCCCAAGCAACCAACGGACAAACTCAGTCGGGTACTGTTCAGCTAAATATTTACAAGCGTTGTCGTAACTCACACTCTTCCTCTTCTTTTGACACAAAAAAACAGCCGCTTCCACAAGGGAAACAGCTGTTTTACAAATTATGTAACTACGTATTAGTAATCGAAGTGTATTAGTAATCGAAGTCGCCGCCACCAGCGCCAGCGCCAGCAGGAGCGCTATCTTTAGGCTCAGGCTTGTCAACTATAATACATTCGGTTGTCAACACCATACCAGCGATAGAAGCAGCGTTTTGCAGAGCAGAACGAGTCACCTTAGCAGGATCAACAATACCAGCGGCTAACAAATCGACGAATTCGTTTGTCGCAGCGTTGTAGCCAACGTTGAATTCTTTCTCTTTCACGCGTTCAGCGATTACAGCACCATTCTGACCGGCGTTTTCAGCAATTCGCTTTAGAGGTGCAGGTAAGGCGCGAACGACAATCAACGCACCAATCAACTCTTCATCTTTAAGATTGCTCTTTGCCCAATTTTCCAAGTCGGGAGCCAGGTGAGCTAGGGTTGTACCACCGCCAGGAACGATACCTTCTTCTACAGCAGCTTTAGTAGCGTTGATAGCGTCTTCTAGGCGTAACTTCTTGTCTTTCATTTCGGTTTCGGTCGCTGCACCTACTTTCACTACAGCAACACCACCAGAGAGTTTAGCAAGACGCTCTTGTAGTTTCTCTTTGTCGTAAGAAGATTCGGTTTCATCGATTTGACGACGAATCTGTTCGACACGAGCCTTAACAGCAACTTCGTTACCTTCAGCAACAATTGTAGTGCTGTCCTTGGTGATGGTGATGCGGCGAGCTTTACCCAGGCTATCCAGCTTGGTGTTGTCTAGCTTCAGACCAGCATCTTCGGTAACTAGTTGACCACCAGTTAAAACGGCGATATCTTCTAGTAGTGCTTTGCGGCGATCGCCAAAGCCAGGAGCCTTAACAGCAGCCACGTTCAGTACACCGCGCAAACGGTTTACTACTAAGGTTGCCAAAGCTTCTTTTTCAATATCTTCGGCGATAATTACCAAAGGACGACCAGCACGAGCTACTTGCTCTAACACTGGTACAAGGTCTTGTACCAAAGCGATTTTCTTATCGGTCAGCAGGAGGAAAGGCTCATCAAAAACCGCTTCCATCCGTTCAGCGTCGGTGGCAAAATAGGGAGAGATGTAGCCTTTGTCAAAGCGCATCCCTTCAGTGATTTCCAACTCGGTGAACATAGATTTCCCTTCTTCTAGGGAAATTACGCCTTCCTTGCCCACCTTGTCCATTGCTTGGGCAATCATTTGACCAACTTCTTCGTCATTACCAGCCGAGATCGCACCAACTTGGGCAATGGCTTTGGAATCTTCCACTGGACGGGCGTGTTCAGCAATTTTTTCTACCAGGAAGCCAGTAGCTTTGTCGATACCGCGCTTCAGCGAAATCGCGTTAGCACCAGCTGCAACGTTCCGCAAGCCTTCTTTGACGATCGCATGAGCTAAAACGGTGGCAGTGGTCGTACCATCGCCCGCAGCATCATTGGTCTTAGAAGCAGCTTGACGAATCAGAGCTACACCAGTGTTTTCAATATGGTCTTCTAATTCGATTTCTTTGGCGATCGTTACACCGTCATTAACAATTTGCGGTGCGCCAAATTTCTTTTCTAGGACTACGTTACGACCTTTAGGGCCAAGGGTAACAGCTACAGCCTCAGCCAGGATGTCAATGCCTCGTTCTAAGGCGCGACGGGCGTTTTCGTTGTAGATAATGCGCTTTGCCATAGGTGTCTAAATTCCGGGAGTAAGTCAATTTTTTCTTGAATTGGGCATTGGGCATTAGGCATTGGGCATTGGGCATTGGGCATCAGGCATTGTCTTTATTTTTGACATTCTCTGTTCCCTATTCCCCATTCCCCATTCCCCACTAGATAACGACTGCTAAAATATCTTTTTCAGAAAGCAGTACATATTCTTCGGTGCCGAGTTTGATGTCAGTGCCAGCGTACTTGGAGTACAACACCTTATCGCCGACTTTAATTTCCAATTCCTGACGGCTACCGTCATCGTTACGCTTGCCAGGGCCAAGGGCGACTACTTCCCCTACCTGGGGCTTTTCCTTGGCGGTATCGGGCAAATACAGACCACCTGCGGTCTTTTCCTCAGAGGCGTTCACTTTTACGAAAACGCGATCGCCTAAAGGTTTAACTGTAGAAACGCTTAAAGATAAAGCTGCCATATTATTTCTTTCCTTTAGAGTTTAGCACTCTCAACTCCTGAGTGCTAATTTACCGAAAAGTAGCGTCCAATGGCAAGAATTCTTTGAGTACGGGTTCCCGAACTAAAAGATCATTAATGTATTTAAGTATAAATACTTAATTATTTCTACCTTTCAGGTTCTGTTCCGTAAGTTACGAAGGGAGTAGGGAGTAGGGAGTAGGGAGTAGGGAGTTAGGAGAATTCTTATTCCCATTTCCCATTCCCCACTCCCCACTCCCCATTCCCTTCTATTTCCAAAGCTTGGAAATTGTTATAGAACTGTAATCAGGGAGCCGCGCAATGAGTAAGATTACAGTGATCCAGTCCAGCCATCAAATCCCCAAAACCACTAAGTCTCTAGAACATAAAGCTCTGAGTAATTGTATAGAAACTTTAAGACTTGCAAAAATTCAGCGACACATTTTTATTTGCGCTGACCAGACAATTGCTCACTGCTGCTCAAAAGGAGCTAGTCTAAAATCCTGGGAATACTTACAAAAAGCGGCTTAAAGAGTTAAAATTTGATGAGCCGCAACAGAGTCATCCCATTTGCGTCTATAGAAGAACTAAAGCCAACTGCTTGCGCGTTTCTTGTTCTAGACCCATAATGGTGGTTTACCCTGATGGTGTCTGGTATCGCCAAGCAAGCCCGGAAGTTACCCTGCGGATCATCCAAGAACACTTAATAGGCAATAAGGTGGTAGAAGAATATGCATTTTTAACCCATCCTTTGCCAGAAACTTCCCTAGTTTCTTGTGAACACCTCATAGAGGCTTAACAACCGAAGGATATGGTATAGCAGTAAGCTTTAAGAAAGAGCGGGTTGGTTTTGAGGTAGGGTCATCTTTAAGCCAATACTTACTTGTGAGTCAGAAGGATTATTATTTAATCAGTGTTTTTTCGCCCGCCACTTTCAATGCGATATATAATAGCGCATTATAGATACTACTGCTATACGTATCCTTGCTGGACTTTTGCTATCCAGCTACTAGTCTCTTGAAAGTGCTCGGCATTTTTGAGACTTCGAGACAGCAAAGGCAAGTTAAGTAGGAAAAAGGACAACATCTCGAAATAACCCACCATAGAGGATAAATATTCAAGACTTTGATGGACCGAAGCGCGACAAGTGCCACTGCTATGAAAGAATCCAGCATGAAAGATCACAAACGACTTCTATTGATTGATGATGACCCTAACCTCATCTTGCTGGTGAAGGATTACTTAGAGTTCCGGGGATATGAAGTCATCACCGCCGAAAATGGACGTGAAGCTCTGGAAATTTTAGAGCAATATGTTCCAGACATGATTATCTGCGACGTGATGATGCCGGAACTCTAAATAATACTTCACCAGCAAGATGAGG
>NZ_JAIVFR010000003.1 GCF_020829685.1 Nostoc sp. CHAB 5715
ATTATTTCAATTAATGGTTTGTGTTACAATGTGCATGAACTTCATACTACATAATTATTGTTACCACTATAAATAAATTTTCGATAGTATTTAAATGTTAAAAAAATATAATTTTTTTAACCAAATATTTGCGGTATTCTTAATTAGTCTTACTTTCAGCCTTTAAAAGCTATTTCTCACTCACATTTATCTTTAGATAAAGAGAAATATATCTTTACAAGCGAAGTCCACGGAGGTGGAATAATACAAAATATAATTCCCCACTTTTAAAATACACTCTTAGACAAAATTGATTTAGGTAGCATTCCATGCACACCTTTTTGGGGACTGTTCACAACTTGAGTAATGTGAAAATTTACAGCTAAACTGCACAATACATAAGCATCTTCTGGCGATAAATTTATGAAGCGTTCCAAAAAATCAATCATGTTTTTTAAAGCCAGTTCTAAGGCTTCATCTAAGGTTTGAGCAAAGCCCATTGTGATGATATGAGTTGGAGTTTCGGCAATTGGTGTCGTTAGTTGCAAATCCTTGCGAAGTTTGAGGGTAATTCTACCGTTCATAGAAGTTTCAATGGCGGTAACATTTACTTCACCATCTCCCTGTGCAGAATGTCCATCACCAATCGAAAATAATGCACCTGGTACGAAAATCGGCAAAAATAAGCGAGAACCAGCTTGCAGTTCCCGGTTGTCGATATTACCGCCGTAAGAACCTGGCGGGACAGAAGTTCGAGAGGTTTCTGGAGTAGCGACACCAAGAATTCCAAAAAACGGTTTGAGGGGAATTTTTATGCCAGCACCTGCCGGAAATTCCGCAATATTGTTTGCTAAATCTAGAGGAATGAATCTCAAAGCAGGTTGAGGAAACTGATGTGGTAAAGCTCCCCAACCTGTACGAATGGCATTGAAGCCGACAGGTAAACGAGGTGCGATCGCATCCAATTGTACTTCTAAAACATCCCCTGCTTGGGCATCGCGCACATAAATCGGCCCTGTGAGTAAATGCGGCCCCCCAGCAATTTTGTGTTCTGGTAGAAGATTTTGGCAGATATCGAGAAATTCTGGTGTGACAAATTCAGGTGGTGCTTTGTCATAAACGTAGTAACCAGTATAAGTTTCCACATCAACCGTATCACCTGAATCAATAATCAGCGCTGGTTTTAGCAAATGGGAGAAACCACCCAGATGCACCGTTTCCTTGGTAGCTTTTAAAATGTAATGAGTCATATCATATCTGCATAATTAGTTATGCTAACCACAGCCATTGCACCCCACCAACCCCTCCCTTTGGGAGAAGGGGAGAAGCTAAAAGCGATGGGGATTTCCCCATGAGCGACTGCCGTGGGAACCCCCCTTCGGGTTCACCAGTCGCCTACGGCGGGAAACCCGCCTACAGCGCTGGATTCACCGCAACGCGCCCCCTCCCCTCTGCGTTTAAATTTCAACCCTCAATTCGCTATGATTTTACGCAAAGCTGTACTAAGCTTCAGTTGACACCAATGAGCATTGCTATGCCCCTACAGCATGATCTATCTCCATCGCAGGATAATTAAGAAAAGGCTGAAACAGCCAGGAGAATCGTTAATGCACATCACGATGCATTTGTACAGTGCGTAAGTCCTAACTGTTAGGGCACAATCAGCACTGGGCAAGGGGAAAGATTAATCACGCGATTGGTAACACTATCATCCGCTCTCTCTTCAGTCAAGCCTAGCCCCCGACAGCCCATAATGATTAAATCGGCACCGATTTCATCAGCGACATCGCAGATAGTAAAAGCTGGTTTACCTTGCCTTTCCATGATTTCAGCTTGAATGCCTTGCCCAGAAAATAAAGATTGGGCATTTTCTAGCAGCTTGGCAACTACCTCTGGTGACAACATCGGATCTGCACTAGGCGCATCTGGAAGTGGTTCTTCTACCACAGACAGCAGCACCAAGCGACTGCCGTACTTTTTGACTACGTTGGTAACTACATCAGCAGCTTCCCGCGTTTCCCGGCTTTGATCAATAGGAAATAGTACTGTCTTAAATATCTCTGTCACTTGGGTACCCCTGACTCCGGTAAAATCTTGATGGTTCTACTTTCAAAACAATAACAAAAAGGCAATCAGGAGAGTTTGGTGTGTCCAAAAAAAGTTTAGCAAGTTTATCTTCTGCTGATATATCTGGGAAATGTGCCTTAGTGCGGGTTGACTTTAACGTGCCTGTGGACGATCAAGGCAACATTACCGACGATACTCGCATTCGTGCAGCTTTGCCAACCATCAGAGATTTGACCCAGAAGGGTGCTAAGGTCATTCTCGCCAGTCATTTTGGCCGTCCTAAAGGTGTGGATGACAAATTACGCCTAACTCCCGTTGCCAAGCGTCTCTCTGAGTTACTGGGACAAGAAGTCGTTAAAACTGATGACTCCATTGGCGATGAAGTTGCAGCTAAAGTTGGCGCCCTGCAAAATGGCCAAGTGCTGTTACTAGAGAATGTCCGTTTTTACCCAGAAGAAGAGAAAAACGAGCCAGAATTTGCGAAAAAATTGGCAGCTAATGCTGATTTTTATGTAAATGATGCTTTTGGTACTGCACACCGCGCCCATGCTTCTACTGAAGGTGTGACTAAATTCCTCAGCCCTTCTGTGGCTGGATATTTGGTTGAGAAGGAATTGCAATATCTGCAAAATGCTATTGAAAATCCCCAACGTCCTTTGGCGGCAATTATTGGCGGTTCCAAGGTTTCCAGCAAAATTGGCGTGATTGAAACGTTGCTGGAGAAGTGCGACAAGCTAATCATCGGTGGTGGGATGATTTTCACCTTCTACAAAGCCCGTGGTCTGAATGTTGGTAAGTCGTTGGTAGAAGAAGACAAGCTAGAACTAGCGAAGTCTTTGGAAGCTAAGGCTAAAGAACGGGGCGTTGCTTTATTGCTTCCCACAGATGTGGTAGTGGCAGATAACTTTGCCCCTGATGCCAATTCTCAAACCGTTAGCATTGAGAATATCCCAGATGGTTGGATGGGTTTAGATATTGGCCCAGACTCGGTAAAAGTTTTTCAACAGAGCCTTGCAGATACCAAAACGGTAATTTGGAACGGGCCAATGGGTGTATTTGAGTTTGATAAGTTTGCGGTAGGTACGGAAGCGATCGCTCATACCCTCGCCGAAATCGGTAAAACTGGCACAACCACCATCATTGGCGGCGGCGACTCAGTAGCGGCTGTGGAAAAGGTTGGTTTAGCCGATCAAATGAGCCACATCTCTACCGGTGGCGGCGCTAGCTTGGAGTTGCTTGAAGGCAAGGTATTGCCTGGAATTGCGGCTTTAGATGATGCGTAATAGCCATCTTTAGAATTATGTAGAGACGTTACATATAACGTCTCTACAAATAGGGGAAAAACTGTGGAAACTAAATGGCTGGAATGGGCGCAAAAGTTACAAGCGATCGCTCAAAATGGTTTGACTTATTCTGAGGGTGTTTTTGATATTGAACGCTACAAACAATTACGAGCGATCGCCACGGAAATTATGGCGACTTACTCAAATGTAGAACACAGCTATGTTCTCAATTTGTTTAGCCGTGAAGTAGGATATGCAACTCCTAAAGTTGATGTGCGAGGAGCAATTTTTCGTGATGATACTATATTATTAGTCAAAGAACGAGCAGACGGTTGCTGGACTTTACCTGGTGGATGGGCTGATGTCGGCGAGTCGCCCAGTGAGGTAGTTGTGAAAGAAGTATATGAAGAATCTGGATATCAAGCACGCGCGATCAAACTACTAGCAGTCTATGACAGAGACAAACAAGGACATCCACCGTTTCCGTTTTATGTCTACAAGCTGTTTTTTAAGTGTGAAATTATTGGTGGTTCTCCATCATCAAGTATTGAAACTGAAGAAGTAGGTTTTTTTAGTGAAGATGCATTACCAGAACTTTCAATCGGACGTGTAACACCAATGCAAATCACCCGACTTTTTCAACATTATCGCCAACCAGATTTACCGACAGATTTTGATTAAATACCTCTGCATTATGAAGATGGGCATACAAAATTCATAGCTTTATTCTGACTCCTGAGTTCTGAATTCTGACTTATGAAATAGCCCTGACTTGTAAATAGTCTCTTGTCGGGTAAGGGGGACACGTTGCCGTGTTCCCCTAGCTAGGAGAAAAAGTATCCTTGAATCTGCCTTCTGATGTCAGTACAATCTTTAAGTTGACAACGTTATTATGCCAAACTTACTCCTAAGGTATAAGAAAAATCAGGATTAGAGGTGCTACCAGAGAAAGTTCCGCCATTTTGAGGAAAGAAAGCATATTTACTCACTGAAATGGAGTACGTACCTGTACCCAGAGAACTGGTGATTAATGACGAACCGCCACCGCCACTATCGTCGTTACTGGCCACTAAATTCCCAGCACCGTTAAACAGTCCGAGAACTGTATCTCCCGATGTCACTGTCCTGATAGTGACAGTTCCTGAATTTGCTAGAGTAAATCTAAAAAAGTCGAAATCGGGATTGCCCCCCGGTTGAACTGTTGCCAACTGGGCTGAAACATTAACGTTTGAGCCTGATGATAAGGAACCTAACTCTTCAGCGCTATTTAGTGAGTTGTTTGTACCTTCTCCAGCATTTTCTGCCTCATAGAAAAGGAAGTCATCACTATCAAGTCTGAGATTGATTTTCCCTTCCAGAATACCTATGATTTCATCTTGCTCTGCTTTCGGTTTGTCTAAGAATATTCGTGTGTTGCTTCCAACAACTTGCAGAATGTAGTCTTGTGGAGTTCCTTTGAGTTCAATTCGATCTTGGCTAGAGTCGAAGTCAGTAATAAAAGCCAAGTCCCCAAAACCAGGATTCGTAGTATTGTTATCGTCGTAGAAAACATTTGCAGCGTCACCGAGGATAAATCTATCTGCCCCAGCCCCACCTGTGAAGCGATCAGTTTCCCCTAATCCAGGTGGAAGCGGACTACCAGGGAAAACACCGATGAGGATGTCGTCTCCAGCCCCCCCATTGAGTACCTCATTGCCTGGCCCGCCCTGTAGACTATCATTGCCGTCACCACCATTGAGGATATCATTGCCATTATTACCATCTAGAGTATCATTGCCTGCTCCGCCATTCAAAGTGTTGTTAGAAGTATTACCAAAAATGAAGTTGCTAAGACTGTTACCTGTCCCGGTGATATCGCTACCTTCCCTCAGCCTCAGATTTTCCAGATTAGTGCCTAGTGTGTAGGTGACAGAAGACCGGACGGTATCTGTGCCTGAATTCGCAGCCTCTGTAATCCTATCAAGAGTAGTGTCAACGAGGTAAGTGTCGTCGCCTGCACCACCTATTAGAGTGTCAGTACCCAAGCCTCCATCAAGTGTGTCATTGCCACTTCCACCGATTAGACTGTCGTTTGCCGTCCCACCTGCGAGGGAATCGTTACCATCTGCACCATTCAAAGTGTCGTTACCGGAGGTACTATTGGCATTACCACCACTAGCCCAACCAACTATCGTGTCATTTCCCGAAGTCCCAAAGAGATTGTCACCAGTTGTTTTGCCGAAAATAAATGCCATGTTAATTCTCCTGAATTTCTCACTAATACATTACGTAAGTTCAGCCTTAGTCAAAGAACTATTCATCAGTTCAATGTGATTACTTGCCATTTGTGTAATCTAAGTTAAAAACCACTAATTATTTGGTTAATAACTTTTAAAGAAAAAATATCCAGCTATTTATTGTAGGCTGACCCGAAAAACCCGCCTTTGCTTACGCGCGAGCGAGACACCTACTCTAAAAAATTAGATAATTTATTTTTTGAAAGTCCCGTTAATTGATGACCCAAATAGTAACTAATTAGATCAAATATTTTGGTTCTTTTTCCAAACTTTTTTGAACCGACGCTGTAATTATTTAATTATAATGAAGTACAAGGTTACATCAACTACTTTATCAAAACTTTAAACTTCCAAGAAGTGTGATTGATCATACATTCAAATATATATGTAAATTTAAATTAATTATTGTTTCAACCTATTGATTTTTTTGGTAATCTTTGTAAATATATTCAGATCAACGCAGTATCGTTATGATGTGAATTAACGATGCTCGTGTTTGTTTCAGGCTTTTCTTTATTATTCTGCGATCGCAAATAGACCATGCTGTAGTGGCACAGCAATGCTCATTGGTGTCAACAAAAGCCTAGAAATAGCAAAACTTTCGGCTTGACTCACCCGCCTAGAACTAAAGTTCTTTGGCTTTTAGCTAAAGTCTACTCAAGTAGACTAAAGATTTTTGAGCGTTGCTGAATTGAAAACAACGCCGAAATACATTGTCGAATAGATATAGCGGTTCCCATCCAAATGCGGTACAACATTATATCGCAAGGTGTAGGGGCACAGCATTGCTCATTGGTGTCAACTTAAGCTAGAAATGGCTTAACTGTTGGCTGACTCACCCGCCCTGAACTGAAGTTCAAGGCTAACAGCTAAAGTCTACTGAAGTAGACTAAAGATTTTGGGTATATTTAGTCATCTGAAGATGACTTTTGCTATTAGCAAGGAACTGAAGTTCCTTGCGGGACATGGCTTTTACGTTAAGTTGACACGTATGAGCAATGCTGTGCCCCTACGGGTGTACCTCACGTAAACGAGAACCGCTATAAGTTTCATTGATATATTAATCCAGAAATTTTTGCGCTTAATAAAACTTAAACTTTACATAAATTTTATATAGTTATTTGGGTTCGGAAAGTTAGCTACTGCATACCCACAGAAACCGTCGAAACAATTCTCAATAAGCAAAAGTCTATACTGATGATCCGGATACTTGATAATTGATAACTGTTGAGGCAGGGGAAGAATTTTGGAAGTTGCTAAATTATCCCGCAATTATGCAACGCCCTTTACTGAGGTGCTGTCTTTGGCGTTGGTGTCGATGTCGGAGTGGCGGTTTCTGTGGGAGTTGGTGTTGGCGTTGGCGTGGGTGTTTCTGTGGGCGCTGGTGTTTCCGTGGGCGTTGGTGTTGGCGATGGGGGAGGGGTGGGATTTTCTGCTGTAATGCTGAGTTGGTAATCTACTGGTTTCGATGCTGTGGAAACCACAACAAACTCGTAAAATCCGTTTTCTGGTAATTTAGTTGACAAACTTCGCTGGATAGAATCTTCTAAAAATTTGATTTTGCCGGAGGGTGAATAGACTGATAACAAAACTTGGGAATTTGCTTGTAGCTTCAATTCCAAAGATTGCTCTTTGGCAAGTCCAGCAATGAATACTTTACCACCACCAGCTTGGAGAGTACCACTAACTGTTTTGCCAGTAGCCCCCGGATCAAAAACAAGTTTCTGGAAAGCACTACCAGCGAGGATAGCACTGAGTTGATCGCTAACAAATCCGTACCAAACTTGTCCAATGGGCTGATCTAGAAAATCTTTACCACGTTGTTCAGGGAATACACTTAAAAAGGCGGCATCTCCCAAATCATACAAAGAACGGCTACCAACGTTAATTTTGTTGACTTCCACTTTCCAGCGATCGCGTTCAGCACTTGTATACGTTCCCAGTTGTCGGCGTGCATTTGAACTCAGTGGCGCTAATTTTTCCAGCAATTCTGAGGCTGTTTTATCCCATTCTGCCCGTAAACCCGCATCTTCAGGGCTATCGCTGAGAGTGCGTCCTCGTAAACTGGGATTTCTGTCCCAAAAAACTTGATTTACCAAGTTCACATAAAAGTTAGAGTTAATATTCAACTGTTGACGGCGATCGCTTAATTGTTCTTTAGGCTGCCGTTCGGCTGGTGAATATTGCGCTAAAGGATCGGTCGGTTGCTCGCTGGTTGGGGTTGGGCTGGCTGTAAGATTAGGTTTGTCCCCTATATCGCGGTTGCTATTGAGTCCCCACCAGAGTAATCCAACAGTACCGGTTACTATCGCCGCTACAAGGAAGGTTTTTGTTGGTGTCCACCAGGAGGGAGGGGGAGATGAGGGGGATGAGGGGGATGAGGGGGATGAGGGGGATGGGGGAGAGACGGCGACGGTGGCGGATGTGGGTTGTGGTGCTGTGGGGTATTGAGTTGGGGGAAAGTTAGCTGGGGGTGGGTTGAGGACTTGGAGTACTTGACGGGCTGATTGATAGCGATCGCTTGGTCTGGCAGATAACATTTTATCTAATACCTGTGCCAAAGTTGGACTCAAGCTTACTTCTCGTCGCCATTGCCATGTCAGATTGTAGGTATCAATTAATTCTTGGGGTTGCTTCCCTGTCAGTAAAACCAACATTGTTGCGGCCATTGCATACAAGTCGCTGTGGGGAGATACTAACCCAGTTTGCATCTGTTCTGGGGGGGCAAATCCTACTTTACCTAATAGGGTTGGTGATGGGGAAGATGCTACTACGCCGGGTTGAGAATATTGGGAAGCAACGGTTGCTACTACTTGTTTGACACCGCCAAAATCAATTAACATTGGCAGTTTGTCAACAGTGCGAAGCATTAAGTTATCTGGAGATATATCTCGATGAATAACGCCTATGGAGTGGATATACTCTAACACTGGCAAAATTGAAAGCAACAATTGGCGCACTTCTACTTCTGTAAAGCGCAAACCCTGTTGTAGTCGGGCATTTAACAACGAGTTATAAGTTTCCCCTTCTACATAATCTTGCACCAAAAACAGATATTCTTTGCCCCCTAAGTTCATGCGAAGCAGTTCCCGGAAGCGGGGAATTTGGGGATGTTGCAGTTTATAAAGAACACTCGCTTCTCTCTCAAACAGTTCTTCAGCTTTTTGAACTACGTAAGCGGTTTGAACTTGGGGGGAAAATTCCTTTAAAACACAAAGTTCGCGGAAACGGTTGACATCTTCAGCTAAATAAGTCCGTCCAAAGCCACCCTGGCCAATTTGACGTACAATCACATAGCGATCGCCTAAAGTTAGTCCCGGTTGGATACTATAACTCATGGGCGTATCCAACAATTTTTCACCACACTGGAGACAAAAGCGGCTACCTGGGGAATTTTCATGTCCTTTAGAACAATATATTTTAGTCATTGGGCATTGGGCATTGGGCATTGGGTATTGGGCATTGGGCATTGGGCATTGGGCATTGGGCATTGGGCATTGCTTATTTCTCCCTCATCTCCCTCATCTCCCTCATCTCCCTCATCTCCCTCATCTCCCTCATCTCCCTCATCTCCCTCATCTCCCTCATCTCCCTCATCTCCCTCATCTCCCTCATCTCCCTCATCTCCCTCATCTCCCTCATCTCCCTCATCTCCCTCATCTCCCTCATCTCTCTCATCTCCCTCATCTCCCTCATCTCCCTCATCTATGGAGCACATAAAGTGATCCAAGATTTGTTGATCTACTAAAAGATCAGTTAAAAGATGTTATCACAGAGTCAGCTAACTTAGTGAAACGTCAATATCCAGGAAAATAGTGAGAACATACAATTAATTTATACAGTTAATACTTGCGGGGGAATTAAAGAATGTTCCAAATAGGAACGTCTACATCAGGGGGTAAATAGACACTTATGAGTACAGTTCTGATTGTGGAAGACAGTATCGCGCAAAGGGAGATGATTACAGACCTCCTGAAAGCAACTGGATTAACAGTAACCCATGCCAGTGACGGATTAGAAGCATTAGAGGCAATTCAAATAGCACCTCCCGATTTAGTGGTATTGGATATTGTCATGCCCCGAATGAACGGCTACGAAGTTTGTCGGCGCTTAAAATCCGATCCAAAAACCCAAAATGTCCCTGTGGTTATGTGTTCTTCCAAGGGCGAAGAATTTGATCGCTATTGGGGTATGAAGCAGGGTGCAGACGCTTACATAGCCAAACCATTTCAACCAACCGAGTTGGTGGGAACAGTCAAACAACTGCTGCGAGGATAAGGACAAAAGCAATATGGTCAGCAAACCGGACTTTTTAAGTGGCAGTGGTCAAGACCATTTCCGACCAGAATTACAAGTAGAAAGTCCTGAAGGTGAGTTACATTTGAGGTTTTACATTCCCTCGCATCAGGAGTTTGCACTACAAGCAACTGGCATTCGGGAGGTAATTGAACTAAGTCCTGATAGAATCACCCCGATTCCTAATGCTTCTCCTTTACTTTTGGGTACTCTAAATTTACGAGGTCGAGTTATTTGGGTTGCTGATTTGGGTCAATTTCTTGGGGAAGCAAGTGCATTAAACACGGATAGAGCTGAAATTCCGGTGATTGCCATTGAAGAGCAAGACACAATAGTGGGTTTAGCAGTAGAGGAAATTGGTGGTATGCATTGGTTGGATGTCCAAAATCTCATGCCACCAACTAGTGTTTCAGATACTATGGCTCCCTTTTTACGTGGAGAGTGGTTATTAGGTGCTAAAAACAATCAGTGTCTGCGACTGCTCGATCAAATGGCAATTTTACGGAGTGCTAGGTGGGCAGGATGAAATTGGAGGAGGAAATGGCAGCAAGTATTGATAATTACGAGCCAACATATCAACAGGCGATGACCGCCTATGTTCAAAGGAATTATGAGGTTGCCGCCACTTTAGTTGACCAAGTGGTGCAAAATTTACCAAATGACCCCAACTCCCATTTGTTAAGGGGTCACATCTACTATGTTTTACAGCAGTACGATGTAGCAAAAGAAGAATATCAACAGGTATTACGCTTGACTGACGAGCAAGAAATTATTGGTTTTGCCAATAATGGAATTGAGAATATCAATCAATATTTACAGTCATTCGGTGGGGAGATTGATACATTAGATAGTCAAGAGCAAATTAATTCCCCAGAGATGTCTGATGCACTGGCATATAGCGAACAAGAATTAGAAGATTTGGGCGCTAGTGAAGATTTTGACAGCAATAACCTTGATTCAAACTTTTTTGGAGAGTATCAAGAAACTGCAAATGGCGTTGAAGAACTATCTTCAAAAAGTCCATTTGATATAGCAACAGAAGATAGTATTGGAACAGGAAAAATCTCAGATTCTTCTACAGCTTTTGGTGACGATCCTTTTGCCTTTAATGAAGAACTACAGGAACAAGAGTTAAATAGCAGCAATTCTGAGGATAAAACAGAATTAGAATTGCCTGCTTTCTGGCAGGAAGATGTATCAGAAGAGAGCCACGAAGAATCATTAGTAAATAGTCAGTTTTCAGATAATGGGATAAATTCTGATTACAAGAATTCAGCTATTGACAATAATAACTCTTCATTTTCTAATTCCAAAACTGGGAATAACGAGAATAATGTTCCTGATTTGTTGAGTGAGCCAAATTCTCCAGAGCTTAGTAATGGAAACTTTGAATATACAAAATCTAGTTTGGGAGACGAAACTTTACTTTTTGTTCAAGAAGAACTTAAAAATAGTTCGTCAACCAATAACAATAGTCAATATGATTTGCCTGAAACCAAAGCACCCGATGATTGGTTGAAGTCAAAAAGTTTTGCAGTAGAAGAAGCTTTTGTGCCGGATTTATCTGATGATGCTTCATCTTTTAGCAGCAATATACCTGTAAAAGACAAGCAGTTTAAATCAGGCGAAGTTATCGGTAAAAATAGCTTGGATGACGATGATAATTTTGATATGGAAGCATTTGAGTCTGCCTTTGGCTCAGAGGGGTTAAGCTCTTATGAAGACTCAAACAATACACTGAATGGAGAAAATTCTAAGAGCAATATAGAATTTTTAGATGACTTTGAGGAATTTGATGATTTAGGTAACATTCCAGGGTTTGACCTGCTCGAAGGAGATTCTAACTTCGGCGATCTAGCAATGCATTCTGCTTCATCAGAAACCAGTGGCAGTGGACGTTCTCCAGCCGTGGAAGCTTCTGCAAATAGTGCAGCTAGCGATCGCGAAGAGGAACTATTCACAATGACTGGTTCCCATGAAGGAGTTCCAGTCTTTAACCAAACAGATGTCTCGAAAATAGAACCCAGCGTCAGCGTCGAGCAAGGATGGTTAGCACCATTAGAGAATGCCTCCATAGAAAGGAAACAATGGTTAATTGCTGGAAGTGTGGGCATTGTCTCGGCACTGGTTGTAGCCACAGTTAGCTTTGTCGCCACTACATTCTCGCCAGCCCAACAACGAGAATCAGTACGAAACACAGGTTGGGCAATGTCACTTGCAGCTGGGATTGCAGGTTTTGCTACCGCAGGCGTCATGGGAAATCTGGCACTCAAACAAATTCGGCGCACAACTGATGATCTCCAAGCTCAGTTTGAGGCTGTACGTCAAGGAAATTTGAATGCTCAAGCCACAGTATTTTCCGAAGATGAATTGGGCCATTTAGCTACTGGCTTTAATGAAATGGCACGGGTAATTTTCACGACTACAAATGAAGCCCAACGGAAAGCCGATGAACAAGAGGAAGCCAAAGAAAACCTGCAACGCCAGGTGATTCGCCTTTTGGATGATGTGGAAGGAGCTGCTAGAGGTGATTTAACAGTCCAAGCTGAAGTCACAGCCGACGTATTGGGAGCGGTAGCTGACGCTTTTAACCTGACAATTCAAAACCTGCGGGATATTGTGCAACAGGTAAAAGTGGCGGCGAAGGATGTGACAAAAGGTGCAACCAACTCTGAAACTTTTGCTAGAGCCTTATCTAGTGATGCTTTGCGCCAAGCAGAAGAGTTAGCGGTGACGCTAAATTCTGTACAGGTAATGACTGACTCGATTCAACGGGTAGCAGAGGCGGCGCGAGAAGCTGAAACGGTTGCTCGTGATGCTAGTATGATCGCTCTCAAAGGTGGCGAAGCAGTAGAAAATACTGTGGCGGGGATTTTGGAAATTCGAGAAACCGTGGCCGAAACTACTCGAAAGGTGAAGCGGTTAGCGGAATCTTCCCAAGAAATTTCTAAAATTGTGGCGTTGATTTCCCAAATTGCTTCCAGAACAAACTTACTGGCACTCAATGCTAGTATTGAGGCGGCAAGGGCGGGAGAAGCTGGACGCGGGTTTGCGATCGTAGCAGATGAAGTGCGCCAGTTAGCAGACAAATCTGCTAAATCCCTGAAGGAAATTGAACAAATTGTGATGCAAATCCAAAGCGAAACAGGCTCTGTAATGACCGCGATGGAAGAAGGCACACAACAAGTAATTAAAGGTACAAAATTGGCAGAAGAAGCCAAGCGATCGCTCGAAAACATTATTCAAGTGGCAAATCGCATTGATATTCTTGTACGTTCGATTACCAGCGACACTGTGGAACAAACTGAAACTTCCCGCGCCGTCGCTCACGTAATGCAATCAGTAGAACTCACCGCCCAAGAAACTTCCCAGGAAGCACAGCGAGTTTCAGGTGCCCTACAACACTTAGTAGGTGTATCCCGTGACTTGATCGCCTCCGTTGAACGTTTCCGAGTGGAAACTACAGAAACCAGATAAATTGTCATTTGTCCAAAGTCCAATCTTATTTGCTAATGACCAATGACTAATGACTAATGACCAATGACCAATGACCAATGACCAATGACTAATGACTAAAAAACTATGCTGCCGGAACAACAACAGCGGATTTTGGGTTACTTTATCGAAGAAGCCAGGGATCACCTGAATACCATTGAGCAGGGCTTGCTGAATTTAGAGGGTACCCTGAACGACCCGGAAATGATCAGTGAAGTCTTCCGGGCGGCTCACTCCATCAAAGGAGGAGCGGCGATGCTTGGATTGACTAGCATCCAGCATACCTCCCACCGTCTGGAAGATTGTTTTAAAGTTCTCAAAGATAATCCAGTTCAGATTGACCAAAAGTTAGAGTCTTTATTTCTCGGTGTATCTGATACCCTGAAAGCGCTGTTAGAGCATTTGAGCGGCCCTTATGGTCTTTCTAAAGATGCAGCTAATACTTTGATGTCAGAAACTGAGCCAGTCTTTCAATGGCTGTATCAGCATCTGGAACTACTTGTAGAACAAGCAAAGAGTGGATTAGATAGTACAAATAAACTACAGACAACCTCTGTAGAGAATGTCTCCACACTTACAGAAATTTTCCTGCGGCGAGATATTCCCAGTTTGCCAGAAGACACCCATCAGGAATCTTCAGAAATATCTTTGTCGGTAGCGCCCCAAGAGGTGCGAGACAATGCTGTGCGATCGCCTCTCACCGCCAAAGAAAATAATAATTGGGGCGAATTTCAAACCCAGGTGCTGCAAAGACTGCGGGAAATGTTGCAACTGTTTAAGCAAACAACAACACCCTCAACTCGACAAAACCTTCAGGAATGCTGTTACCAGTTAGTCAGACTTGGGTTAACTTGGAACTTGTCCAAGTGGTGTGGTTTGTGCCAAGCAGCAGCCAGTGCGATCGGTAATCCTGAAAATACCTATCTCACATTAGCTAAAATTGTCATTACCGAAATCAAGCAAGCTCAAGAATTAGTCCTGCAAGGTAGGGAAGCCGAAATTGCAATTAGTCAGCAACTAGAAGCGCTTTTGAACTTTGCAGAAATTGAGTTATTAGAAGTTACCACAGATTTGTTTGATGAACAGTCTGCGCCTTTGACAGAATCATCAACTGCGTCAGAGCCAATTCTATCTGGTAACACCGAGCCGTTAGTTCTAACTAACCTAGCCCAGACAACTGAAGAACTTAATCTAGACGAGGATACTAGCGATAGCGCAGCGTTAGCGAGTCTGCGAGCGTCTGGCTACGCCAACGTCTTTGACGAACGCCCATCTGTTCAACAAGGGACACCACTAAACGCTGCTACTCATACTAGTCTTAGTTTTACCACACATGATGAAGTACATCCAATCAGTACAAATCTTGACCCCAATGGGCCAGAGGTAGGAATAGCTGAGTTAAATACCCTTGCCGATTTATTTGACGGTGATACTCCCGAACTAGATGAAAGCTGGCATCAAGAAGAAACCTTAGATATTGTTGCCACCGATGATTTTGGGATTGATTTCAACAGCACTAACGCTGAGGATGCTCATAGCGATTTATCCGATTTCCTCTCCTTTGATGAAGGCACAAGCAACGAGCAGCAACCAACAACCACAGCCACGACAGAAGATTTATCCCTGTTATTTGGCGAAAATTTCCTAGAAAAAGAGAATTTAGAACCGCAAAATCAACAAACATCTGCTACGACTTTAGAGTTAAGCGATATTAACGTACTTGATATAAATTTAGACTCTTCTTTCCAGGATTTACAAGAAGTTATTGATATTTCTAGTGATACAAACCTGCCTCCTGATGTCAACAAAAACGATGTGGTTGAAGATTTATTGACACTGGCGCTAGATGATGATATTGAAATATTACCTACAGGCCAAGTAACTCAACCAGAAACTGAGGCGAACGCCTCTGTGGAACTATCTACCAACCAACAAAACAGTTTTGATAACTTATTCTTAGAAACTAGAAATGCAAATTGGGTAGAAGAAATTACCCCTAGTGACTACATAGAATTACCCCAGGAAACAGGCTTGTCTCTAGACAGCCTATTTGCTGAAACGGAAGAACAGTCACTACTGGCTACAAGTGAACCAGAACTCGGTGATTTATTTGATATATCTCCAGCAACAGCACCTGAGTTTTCTCAATCAGAAAATGATCTGAGCAACTTCTGGAATCAGGAAACCACAGAGGAACAGGACGAATTCGATTCCTTTATTGAGCAAAATGTGGAAAGGGCGTTAGACGAGAGTTTGTTGGCTGCGACTAATGACATTTTTGCCGACAGTCAGCAGCCAATACCTTCTCCTATAGCCAGTTTTGACATAGAAGAAGATTTAGATATCAATTTCCAGCAGCAAGAGCAGCTAGATTTGATATTATCAGATTCTGGAGATGATTTCTTTGATGAGTTAGCACCGAGTAACTCAACTATTTCCCCTGCAATCAGCGATCGCGTACAGTCTTTTGCGCCTGAAACACCTTTGTTGGCGCAGCATCTAGGGGAAGAAATTATCAAGCGATCGCAACAACCAGAAGCTTTAGATTTTGTTCCAGAATTTACTAATCAGCCCCCAGAGATATCTGCTGTTGATCTGGAACTTGATTCATTCAACCCTTTCGATGAAAATCCGCAACTGCTGTTTGAGGATGTCGCTACATCCACCTATATTCAGATAGAAACCACAGATAATCTGGATATATCGGCTATAGAAAATTCTCTAGATAACAGTTTTGGAGAAACTTCAGATTTAACATCACCTCAAGCACAGCCAGATGATTTGCTCGGTTTTGATGAAAATCCGCAACTGCTGTTTGAGGATGTCGCTACATCCACCTATATTCAGATGGAAACCACAGATAATCTGGATATATCGGCTATAGAAAATTCTCTAGATAACAGTTTTGGGGAAGAATTAGCATCACTTCAAGTGGTTGAAAATGTAGTTACAGACACCACCTATCTTCAGATGGAATCCACAGTATTATCTGTGGATGTATCGGCTATAGAAACTTCTCTAGATATCAATTTTGGGGAAATTTCAGATTTAGCCCAGACAAGCCCAGAAGTTTTAGGTACTGAGCCGAACAATAACTTAGAAACTGCTTTTGAGTCCCCAGAAAATACAGATGTTGAAGGTACAGAGCTTGGTTTTGCAAATGATTTATTGTTTACTGAAACTGCTCTATCAGAAGTAGAAAACCAGCCAGAATTAAGAGAAAGTGCAATAAGAATTGATTTACAAGATGTCAATGACTTCGCACAAACGGTTATTCAGGAAGGTGTAGAAACCGATTTGTGGGATCTAGCAGAGACATCTGAACCTGTACCAGTGTCAGAGGGCGAAAACGCTATTGTTACCTCAATTGAAGAATTGGTAACGACAGAAAACGTTGAAGTAGTTGCTTCAGAAGATGATTTTGCAGACTTGGAAGCATTACTAGGAGAGGAAGTAGCACTTAACCCCAAAGCTAAGGAGATACCAGAAGTAGATTTTGCAGCCCTGGAAGAATTGCTAGGTACAGATAACGAAAGCGATGTCTACGACGGGCTACGCCAACGCCAGCCCTTCAATACTCAACCAGTCTTAGCGAAAAATGTCATTCCATCACCATCTTCACCATCTATAGATGAATTTGGTGACTTGGAGAAGTTGCTAGCAGAAGCGGATCAAACAATATCCCATTCACCATCAGTAAAATCTAACACCAACAAAACTCCTCGTCCCTCTACTCGTCGGGCTGCAAGATTTGAAGAAACGATGAAGGTTCCAGTTAAGCAACTGGACGATATGAGTAATTTAGTTGGGGAGTTGGTGGTAAATCGCAATACCTTAGAGCAGGATCATGAACGGCTGCGGCAGTCATTAGATAACTTGCTGATTCAGATACAACAACTCTCGGATGTGGGCGCAAGAATGCAGGAGTTGTATGAGCGATCGCTACTGGAAGCTTCTTTATTAGCTGGACGCAAAAAGAAAGACTCCGGCTTACAAGCGTCTGATTCCAATGCCGATAGGGGTTTTAGCGAGTTAGAAATGGATCGTTTTACTCCCTTCCATACACTGTCCCAGCAGATGATTGAGCGCATTGTGCGAGTGCGTGAGTCGGCAAGTGACATTGATTTTGTTACCGAAGAAACCGAGCGCGTAGCAAGGCAGTTCCGCCAAGTAACTACCCAGCTACAAGAGGGATTAACAAGAGCGCGAATGGTGCCTTTTGCCCAAACTATTGATCGCTGGCGACGAGGAGTGCGCGACACCGCCATTAAGTGTGGCAAACAAGTGGAGTTGGTGATCGAAGGTGGCGATACCTTAATTGACAAGATGATTTTGGATCATCTCACCGATCCGTTAACTCACATGCTGAATAATGCGATCGCTCACGGTATTGAAACGCCAAATCAAAGGCAAGCTGCTGGAAAACCACCCGTAGGAATCATTACTATCCGCGCCTTCCACCAAGGCAACCAAACAATCATTTCTGTAGGCGATGATGGCGCAGGCATCGATTCAGCAAGGGTTAAAGCTAAGGCGGTGAAGATTGGCATGATTACAGAAGCGCAATCATTAGCCATGTCTCGCCTGGAAGTCTACGATCTGCTGTTCCAGTCTGGTTTTACAATCAAAGACCAAGCAGATGAAATTTCTGGTCGTGGTGTGGGTATGGATGTAGTACGCTCCGAGATTAGCGAAATTCGGGGGACAGTGAACACTGATTCTGCGATCGGTAAGGGAACCACTTTCACCATTCGTTTGCCACTGACTCTGAGTATTTGTAAAGCTCTCTGCTGCGTCTCCGATCGAGCCAGGATTGCCTTCCCAATGGACGGTGTAGAAGATACGCTGGATATGCCAGTCAAAAATATCCAGCACGATGCCAATGGGGAATCATTTATTTCCTGGCGCGATACGGTGCTGCCATTCCGACCCTTGAAGGAACTTTTAACCTTTAATCGCCAAATCAGTCGCGGTAATGTCTATGGCGGCACTAGAGATGATGATATGGTTTCTGTGGTCGTGGTGCGATCGGCAAATACCCTAATTGCTCTACAGATTGACCTAGTGTTGAGCGAACAAGAAATTGTAATTAAGCAATTTGAAGGGCCAGCGCCTAAACCCATTGGTGTAGCTGGTGCTACAGTCCTGGGTGATGGTCGGATTATGCCCATTGCTGACGTACTAGAAATAATTGACATCTTCCAAGGACGAATTTCTACACAAATTGGTGGCAATTCTTGGCAACAGAAAGGGATTCCCACAGACACCTCTCCTGCGAAGATTGACCCGACAGTGCTGATCGTCGATGACTCGATTACAGTCCGAGAATTGCTCTCTCTAACCTTTAATAAGGCAGGTTATCGTGTAGAACAGGCGCGTGATGGACAGGAAGCTTGGGATAAACTCCGCTCCGGTCTGCCTTGCGATATCGTATTTTGCGACATCGAAATGCCCCGTTGCGATGGTCTGGAGTTACTCTCTCGCATTCAGAAAGACTCTAACCTCAACCACTTACCGATCGCTATGCTCACCTCTCGGGGTGCAGACAAGCACAGACAAATTGCAGCTCAACTCGGTGCTAGTGGCTACTTTACCAAGCCTTATCTCGAAGAAGCTTTACTTGAAGCTGCGACGCGGATGTTGAAAGGGGAGAAACTTGTTAGCAGTACGAATAATGTTTAATAAGTAAGTAGTATAGCTAAGAGCGTATAGATTAGGACATTTTGAAAGCGTGAATGTCAGGAACAGTGATATTTTACCACCTGCCTCACCTCGACTGCGCTCGGCGACCACCTGCTTCCTGCCTCACCTCGACTGCGCTCGGCGACCACCTGCCTCCTGCCTCACCTCGACTGCGCTTGGCGACCACCTGCCTCCTGCCTCACCTCGACTGCGCTTGGCGACCACCTGCCTCCTGCCTCACCTCGACTGCGCTCGGCGACCACCTGCTTCCTGCCTCACCTCGACTGCGCTCGGCGACCACCTGCCTCCTGCCTCACCTCGACTGCGCTCGGCGACCACCTGCCTCCTGTCTCCTGCTGTAAAAGACCTTGACAGGTTTACTGCCAAGGTCTTTTACTTAAACGAGATAAAAATTAAAATATAGCAACCGCCACAGGGCTTAGGACAATAGTACACTGTCGCGGAAGTTTGCCTTTTCCAAATTTCTGTGCTTTGGTTTGTACAACTTTTTGAAGATAATCCTAAAATAGCTGAAAATATTGCCTAAATGGCAACATTGCTCTACTGAGTTTAGGTATTGTCAGTGTTGAGTTTATCCATTGTGGATTCTACACTCAGACTTATTTATTAATTAATTACGTAAAGTTTGTATAAAGAAATTTAACTAACCTGCTTTTAGTATTGAATAGCAAATTTGCACTGTTATCTGCTCAACTTTATATATACAGGAGGAGCGAATTTGGTATACTTAGTTCTTTGTCTATACCAAAATCTACGTTATAAAGAGAACAGAGTAAACATCTAAGCAAAAGACAGTATAACGATGTAAAACTACGTTCTAACCTCTAATAACATTCATTTAAGCTGCACCTGGTCAATAAAAACGAAATATGTAGTTTTTCTGTAGTTGACTAGTGGTAGATTTAAGTTACTCTTAAAGCGGATCGCTTCTTGTAAGAATCTACCCTGACAGAAGTGTATAAAGATATAGTTAAATTTAGCAATTCTGTCCGAGATTTTTAATTTGCAAACTGAATAGTTTGATACGGCGCACAAAAACCTGATCCACTACCCTAAACAAGGTAGTCAATTAACGACTCAATATCATTTGTCTAGTAATTGTATTGAATAGTTTACAATACCAGTGGATGAGAAAATCTAAAGAAAATATAAAAGAAACTCAAATTACTGTGGTGTCTGGAGGACAAAAGTGTTTCTGAGACTAGCACATCAACATCGACAATTCGTCCAAGACTTGGTAATGAACCTGCAAGCCTTGGCGGTTGTATTAGAGCGGCGCGGGTATCCTGCGTCCTGTTACACCTGTGGCGACCAAATGAATAGTGCATCGTTTATGGTTAGCTTGGGTGATAACCACCTGATTCGGTTTTTGGTGTCCGATTACGGGATTACTTGGACGGAAATGCGGGATGACCGCGAATTAATGAAGCTAGAAGGTGCGGAGGCAATTAGCCAATTAGACGAACTGGCTGATCTTGTCAAGCAATCTATGCAAACCGATACAGGCTCTAAAACTCTTGTAAGAAGTATTAAGGTTCCAAAGGTCGATGGCAAATTAGAAATTGATTATCGGTAATTGGTAATGGTGGCTTAGTTAGCGATCGCTCTTAACCTATTCTCCATTACCATTAAGTGATTGGCTCGTGGCTGGGCCATCGCATATTTTTTTGTATCTACCAAAACAAAACCTCACGAGCCGGATTCTGAGCCTTTAGCTGGAAGGTTAGTAAAACGCACAAGATAATTAGTATTTATTTATAGGTGCTGAGAAATTTGAAGATGTCAGAAGAAAAACCCAGCCAACCAAAACTACCACCAACCGATGCCCTTGACAATCCATCAAGTCCTGAATTTGAGAATTGGTTTGAATATCCTGTCAGAGTGCAACCCCACCACACTGATTATGCCGGTCTTGTCTGGCACGGTTCCTATATAGCTTGGATGGAAGAAGCGCGGATTGAATGCTTGCGATCTATAGGGATTGAATTTGCTGATTTAGTCGCTATAGGTTGCGATTTACCAGTAGTAGAACTGTCGGTGCGCTATCATCGTTCAATTAAATTGGGTATGGCAGTGTTGGTAAAAACGCGCATGGCTGAGGTGACTGGTGTGCGAATCAATTGGGATTATGCCATTGTCTCAACTGATGGACAACAATTGCACGTCACTGCCAAGGTGACTTTAGTAGCTTTAGATCGCGAAAGAGGTAAGATTATGCGTCAGTTGCCGCCGAGTGTTAAGGATGCACTGGCTAAAATTTCAGCATTAAATAAAAATTGACCAACAAAGGTTATAAAGGCAATTTGCTTTAAGGTTCAAAATTTTATCTGGTCATTTTTTGTAATTCACCTTTATTAACGAAGGTAAATTTTTAATTTTTTACTTGCCGTTTTGGAACTGTGATATAGTTTGCGCAAACTGCATTATGTGATGCCAAATATCTTGTGGGGTAATGCCAAAACTAATGTTTAATAAAATCAGGATTGCGGCAATAGTTAATGCACTACTCACGGTTGCTTTCAACAACTTCCACAATATTATGAAGATAATCCAAGCTACAATCAACGTAGCAATCATAATGTAGAAATTCCTTAACAATAGCCCTTATCTGAGAAGGTGTTTATTCAAAAAGGGGAAGTTTTTATCTGAAGTAAAAATTACCAGTACTAAAGCTATTAGACCTAATTTGGAATAGATACTAAAGCTAATATTTTTTAACTGTACCAATGCTATATTACCTGAAAATGAGACAATCATTCAGCTAAGAGGCAATTTATTTGGCAATTTGGCAGAATTACTGAAAATATTTTTTCTATTGATGTTTTTGTATCAATAATTACAATATAAATCGTTAGCCTTCAGCATTAGTCTGAAGGCTAAACAAAAATTGGTCAAGAGCCAGAAAATCTGCCTTTTGGGTATCTGAACTAAAGGTTTTTATCGCAGAGAAATTATCCGCGAGTGAGTTTCTAACTTTTCAGTCGCTGTTAAAACTTCTTGTCTTGCCCATTTATCTGCTGTCAAAATGTCATCTAAAGAGGGATTAGCACGGTTATCATTTTGATGGCGATCGCACACCCATTCGATACACCGGGGAATATCTAAAAACCGAATTTTTTCTGATAAAAATAAAGCCACAGCTTGCTCATTTGCGGCATTTAACACAGCTGGCATCGAACCACCAGCTTTACCCACAGCATAAGCTAACTGCATACAAGGATACTTTTGGTGATCTGGTTCACGGAAGGTTAAATTTCCAGCTTTGACTAAATCTAGTCGTTCCCAGTTGGTGTAGATGCGATCGGGCCAAGATAGAGCATACAGTAACGGTAAGCGCATATCTGGCCAACCAAGTTGGGCTAAAACTGAAGTATCTTGCAGTTCAATTAGCGAGTGAATAATGCTCTGGGGATGAATGACAATTTCGATATTGTCATAATCCAACCCAAACAGAAAGTGAGCCTCAATTACTTCCAGTCCTTTATTCATCAAAGTAGCAGAGTCTACAGTGATTTTACGCCCCATCGACCAATTAGGATGCTTGAGAGCATCAGCAACAGTTACATCTGCTAACTTTTCTACATCCCAGTCCCGGAAAGCCCCACCAGATGCAGTCAGCAAAATTTTCCGCAAGCCAGACTTTGGCACACCTTGGAGGCATTGAAATATTGCGGAATGTTCGGAATCGGCAGGGAGTAATTTTACACCATGCTTTTCGACTAGGGGTAGAACCACAGGGGCCCCAGCAATCAGGGTTTCTTTGTTCGCTAAGGCAATATCTTTACCAGCTTCAATGGCTGCGATCGTGGGTAGCAAACCAGCACAACCAACAATACCAGTGACAACAGTTTGGGCATCGCCGTAACGAGCGACTTCTATCACTCCAGCGTCACCTGCAAGTAGAATCGGTTGGGGATCGAGGTCAATGATAGCTTCTTTGAGCGCTGGTAATTTATCTTCTGAGCAAATGGCTGCTATTTTCGGTCGAAACTGCCGAATTTGAGCAGCCAACATCTCTACATTGTTCCCAGCTGCCAATCCCACAATCCGAAACTGATCTGGGTACTGAGTGACAATATCTAAAGTCTGAGTACCAATAGAACCAGTGGAACCAACAAGAGTAATCGCTTTCACAATTGCTTAAGGATTTACAGACAACTCTCACTATAAATTGCTGGGGACTCTTTAATCACAGCAATCACTATAATCGATACATTGACGAGGAGGAGTAGAGACGGAAAATGTCCCCATGTCCTCTTGTCCACGTCCCTGCACCAGCTTCAATCCGTTAATTTCAACTTGATGAACTGGTAGCCATAAAGTAGGTAGACGTAATTAAATGTAAAATAAAACTTTTGTTCGTAGTGAGCGATTTATCGCTCTATATTAAGGTTCTCAAGGGCTAGGGCGTGTTTTCAAAGTCTTAGATCCCCCCGATAAATTGGGGGGCTTAGAGTCTGTTTAATTAAACCCTTCTACTTAAAGTACTAAAGTTGCTTAATTTTCATATAACTAGACAAAAATTGTATTTATAAATAGTATATTTTAAAGATAAATTCTGAGAAAATTGTCAAAAGTAACCAAAGAGGAAATAATTTTAATTAATTGCTAATCTGTCCAGTTTGTTAATGATCTTGGTGGAAGATTTAATATGCAAAATATTACTCATAAATCGCTGTATTGCAGCTAAATGTAGAAGAATGCATAAAGGAGTTTGTTGAAGCACTCAAGCTTATGGTTAAAGTTCAGATAGTTAGAAAAAAAGTTTTATGGAAAAATGATTTCCTGTTTCCAGCAGCAATGTGGCTTGCCAGCCGAATATTCATCTGGACTGCTATGTTGCTGGTTGCACCAAAGCTACCGTTACCAGCAGAAGAATTTTTGCCCAGTTTTGGCTGGGGGGTTTTTGATGCATGGGATAGTATGCATTACCGAGCGATCGCTACTTCTGGATATGAATTTGTGAATGACGGCAAGCAACACAATCTGGCCTTTTTTCCCCTGTTTCCCTTAAGCATTTGGGTTGTGATGAAACTGGGCTTGCCGTTTGAATTAGCAGGTACGTTAGTCAACAACTTGGCATTTTTCGCAGCCCTTTACTGTTTGTACTTTTGGAGCAAAGAGAATTATGGGATCAATGCAGCGCAGTGGATTACTGCTGTGATTTCTTTGTATCCATCTTCCATGTTTACGGGAGTGGTTTACACAGAGGGGCTGTATTTGTTTTTGAGTACATCAGCTTTGCGGGCGTTTGATCAAAAGCAGTATGGCTGGACTGCGCTTTGGGGCGCGATGGCGACAGCAACACGTCCTACAGGTATGGCACTAATTCCAGCATTTGCGATCGCAGCGTGGAAAGAACGCCGACCACCCATTGCCTATATAGCTGGTTTTACTACCGCTATTGGCATACTTCTATTCAGTTTGTATTGTGCGATTTATTTTGGCGATCCTTTAGCTTTTATCAAAGCACAACGGGGATGGCGACCAACTTTGGGGTTTGATTGGCAGGGTTGGTTAAATATGCTCATGCAAATTGTAGTCGGCACAAATAATTGGCAATTTGGTTGGGTTCAAAACCCCTCTGGCAAAATTCCAGACCCCTGGTATCTGTTTTTGTTTGGCGTGATTGTTACCAGTGGCTATCTTTTATGGCGTTTCCGTCAACGTTTTGGTTCTGTGAAATTATTCTATGGCTTTTATGCTTTAGTCTTATTTTTGTTGATTCTGGCAAGTGAACAATGGATCAATAACTTGCTCAACTTGTTCATGGTCTTGGGTGGTGGCTATGTGTTGTGGCGCTTACACACGCAATTGACCCTAGTTACAGTTATTTATGGCTTTTGCGGTATTGGTTTGCTGTTAGCTTCTGGAGGTACTATCTCCTTGAGCCGTCTAGCATACGGTATAGTGCCTCTGAATATAGCCATTGGTGTGCTGCTATCTCACCATCCGCGTCAGGGATATTTAATATTGGGCGCTTTTGTGACATTACTAGCCAAAATAGCTGTAGGATTTGCCCAAGAGCGCTGGGTTGGTTAGAAAATTTGCTCCATTATTTGAATTTAAATTTCCTAATGACTGTATCCAATCAAACGAAGATAGCGATCGCTTCATTATTTGTAGGTGTAGGTGCCATTTCTTTTGGCTCTATTTTTATGAAATTGAGCGAAATTGAACTCAGCCCCAGTGCCACTGTATTTAATCGCTTTTGGCTTGCTAGTGTGGTCTTCTTGGTATGGCATGGATACAAGGCAATACGGCAGCGATTTTCTTTAGACAAACCTGTAGAACAGCAGACCTACACCAGTCAGGATCTGTCTCTATTACTAGGCGCTGGTATTCTTTGGGCTGCCACTTTAGTGTTTTTGGCTTGGTCGCTGACTCAAACTAGCGTTGCGATTTCTAGTGTATTGCATAATCTCGCCCCCATTTTTACTAGTTTAGGGGTGTGGCTGTTATTTCGTCAGGGTTTTAAGCGCCAATTCTTGATTGGGATGGTTATTGCGCTTGGGGGAGCGATCGCTATTGAATTTGAGGAACTGCAAATCGCCACAGACGAAGTTCAAGGGGGGTTTGCTGCGATCGTTTCTGCGGTTTTCTTAAGTGGATACCTGCTAATCGTAGAAAAATTACGAACCAAATTTTCTCCTGCCACAATCCAGTTGTGGATCAGTGCGATCGCAGCTTTAGTCATCTTCCCCAAATCCACAAGGGCCCAATACGTCCTCACAACCCCGATCACGCACAACGTAGAGGTCTTTGAACCGGCCGACATTACCCTCGTGACCGCCAAGAAATCCAGAGATGCGCGATGGGCACCTCCGATCGGCGTGCTTCAGCGACGGGTTCAGCAGGAGCAGCGAACTCGCTGAGGCTTCATGACTTCATGGGCCGACATTCCGAAAGGACGCAGAGCCCGCGAGCGCAGTAGCGAGGCGGACGTTCCCCAGCATCTGCCTTTGTTGGACGCCTCGCAACGAGAACTCCTCGGTCGTTGGATATCCAGCGACGCAGAGCGGAGAGGACGGGCCGTGCTGTTGAAAGAGGCCGGAAGCAATGGAATCGAGCATGCTGAAGCGCTCTGCGACCTGCTTCTTCGGGAAGGATGGATCGTCAGGCGCGAGAAGCTTGTGGGTGGAAACTGGCAATGGGAATCCATCGCCTGGCGTGATCTCGAGCAGCTTCAGGCCCTTTTGG
>NZ_JAIVFR010000400.1 GCF_020829685.1 Nostoc sp. CHAB 5715
AAATACCATTTAAGTCTAACAAAATAAAAAATTAGACTTAATTTAGCTAGGTTATTTTTGACCAGCTAGGTGAGGGAAATATCTAACTAGAAAGTCAGAAACTATGTATATTAATGACGTAAAATTATCTCCTTTATTAGTAGCTGAACTTAGTGAATCATACCAGTCAGGTACAACTCTTAATAGGTGGGTTGAAGTACTGGTAGACTGTCCAGGAAGTACAGGACTATTTACTTATCGATTGCCAGCCCAGTTAGAAATAAAACCAGGGGATATTTTGAGCGTGCCATTTGGGGCACAACAATTAGGAGCGATCGCTATTCGGTTACTGGCACAACCAAATGTCGAACTACCACCAGAAAAAATCCGGGAAGTAGAAGATATAGTCAGCGTTGGATTTTTCCCAAGTGCTTATTGGGAATTACTCAATCGAGTTGCTGCATATTACTATACGCCCCTAATTCAAGTAATCCGGGTTGCTCTGCCACCAGGGTTGCTGGGGCGATCGCAGCGTCGTATTCGCCTTGTTGGAGGCAGAGGGCATACTTCGACTGCGCTCAGTACAAGAGGGGCAGGGGGAAGTAGTTATTTACTGGCATCTCCTGATCCTTTAGCTTTTTTGACTCCAACTGCGCGGCAAGTTTGGGAACTTTTACAAGCGCAACCGGCGGGAGACTACAGTTTTGTCTACCTCCAACAAAAAGTCAAATCTGCCTATCGGGGAATTCGGGAGTTGCTGCGATTTGGTTTAGTAGAAAGCTACTTAGAACCGCCGCGACTAACTCGACCAAAACTGCAAAAAGCAGTCACGGTCACAGGTACAATTGACCACGAATTAACTACTCGCCAAAGAGAGATTTTGGAAGTGCTGCGGCGGCGTGGTGGCGAGTTGTGGCAAAATGAATTACTACAAATTTGCAATGCTAGTTCTTCTATCCTCAAAACGTTGGCACAAAAGGGTTACATCGTCATCGAAGAACGGGAAGTATTGCGAACCGAACAGGGGCCAGCATTAGCAGGCGATGGGGCTAAATCCTTAACTGATGCTCAAGCTAGCGCCTTAGAAACAATCCAGACACTAGATGGATTTGCTGAAGTTTTGTTGCATGGGGTGACAGGTTCAGGAAAAACCGAAGTATATTTACAAGCGATCGCACCTCTCCTCAACCAAAGCAAATCCGCCCTTGTTTTAGTCCCAGAAATTGGACTCACACCCCAGCTAACCGATCGTTTTCGCGCCCGTTTTGGTAATAAAGTCAGCGTCTATCACAGCGCCCTCTCCGATGGTGAACGTTACGACACTTGGCGACAAATGCTCACAGGAGGGCCACAAGTTGTCATTGGTACGCGCAGTGCCGTTTTCGCCCCTTTGCCCAATTTGGGTTTAATTATTTTAGATGAAGAACACGATAGCAGTTTTAAACAAGACTCCCCCATACCCACCTACCACGCCCGTACCGTCGCCCAGTGGCGAGCCGAATTAGAAAATTGCCCCTTGGTGTTGGGTTCCGCTACGCCTTCGTTGGAGAGTTGGGTAAGCGTCGGAGGGATGAGGGAGCAGGGGGAGATGAGGGAGCAGGGGAGAAATAAAAGTCAAGTTTTTCCCCTCTGCCCAATGCCCAATACTTCGGCTTCGCTCAGTACAAGTGCCCCATGCCCCATGCCCAATTACATAACTGCAACACGAGGCAGACGATGCTTAAACCCACAGAGAATTTCCCAGGAAATAGTGTTTAGTTGTTCTGCCCAATCGTCTGCTAAAATGTTTTCTTTTCCCTGTTCCCCTAGTAAGGTGACAACTTCCCCTTCTTGGATATTCGGTATGGCACTCACATCCAGCATCAACTGATCCATTGTAATTGTCCCAATTTGCGAAACTCGCTGACCGCGAATTAACACTTGCATTTTGTTGGAAAGATTACGAGGCACACCGTCAGCATAGCCAATTCCCACGACGGCGAGGCAAAGTTCACGCGGGGCAATAAATTGATGCCCGTAACTAACAGCAGTTCCTGCGGCAATTGTTTTAACTTGGGTAACTCTTGCCTTAAGTTGCAAAACCGGCTTGAGATTGATCGCATTTTGTAAATGCGGCGCTGGATAAAGTCCGTAAACAGCTAAACCTACTCGCACAATGTCGTAATGCAATGCCGGATTTGTAAGTGCAGCAGCTGAGTTTGCCAAATGCAAGCAGGGTGGCTGAATTCCCATTGCTTTGATTTGAGCGATCGCTTCCTCAAATCGTCTATGCTGTTCTTCCATTGCCGTAGTATCAGGATCATCTGCTGTTGCCAAATGAGAATAAATACTGGCAATAGATAGATGTGGTAAGCGCTGCACTAATTGCACAAATTCCCCAGCTTGCTGCCAATTAGTTCCCAACCTAGACATTCCCGTATCTAATTTGATGTGTACGGGGACTGGAGAACCATGATTCATGAATTCTAGAGTGTCGGAAAATACTAAAGCTTGTTTAGGGCTACAGAGTGTGGGCTGAAGTTTCCAATGTGCGATCGCATGAATCTGCTCTGGTGTATGAGTTGCCCCTAAAATCAAAATGGGTGCTTGAATCCCGCCTTCTCGCAATTCAATAGCTTCTGGAACTGTAGCGACTCCCAGCCAACTAGCCCCCGATTCGATTGCAGTTCGGGCGACTGTTACCGCTCCATGTCCATAGGCATCAGCTTTTACTACTGCCATCAACTCAGTACGCGGCGATAAAAACTGCACCAATTGCTGTACATTGTACGACAACGCCCCTAAGTCAATTTCTACCCAGGCTCGTTGCGAAAACCACGCGTAGGTGTCGCACTGCTGATTAGGAACTACACCAGGGATTTGTTTGCGACTTAACATTTGTACTGACTCCTATCCTACCACGGCTAAACTTCCAAGTTATCTATACACGCTTACTAAAGCGAGATCAGATTAAAATAATTCGCAATACTTCGGCTACGCTCAGGACAAGCTCAGTACAAGTTCGCAATACTTCGGCTTACCTCGGCTTACTTCGGCTAGCGAGCGTACAAGTCGCGGTTCCTGAGCGTAGTCGTTCGCGCAGCGTCCCGCAGGGAAGGGCGGCACAAGTCGGCACAAGTCGCGGTTCCTGAGCGTAGTCGTTCGCGCAGCGTCCCGCAGGGAAGGGCAGTACAAGTTCGCAATTACGTTTTGTGACGGGGATTTAGATTTAGCCATCAAAACGTGCTGCTTAATAGAAGCTCTTTACTTAAACCCCCAAACTTTGTTAAATAGGAAGTGTAACCTTCATATTGGAATTGATACAAGATGTTGCGGTAGTAAAGTAAAAGTTAAGATTTATGACTTGCGAGCAAAGCCAGAGATACTCCTCACTTCTCAACTTCTACTCATAACTTAATTGCCGAATTCTCCCAAAAGTATAATTTATTCTCATCTCCCTAGCAGGGTGTATTTGTGTTAACATTTATGTAAAGCTAATACCCTGAGCGCAGATAAATGGGGAAGGTTTTAGTCTTAAACGCCTCTTACGAACCTCTCAATATAACGAGTTGGCGTCGCGCTGTCGTTCTGTTAATTAAGGGCAAAGCAGAACGCGTGGAACACAACGGTAAATTCCTATACTCGGATTTCCCGTTGCCGACCGTGATCCGGTTGCGTCATTACGTGCGTGTTCCTTATAAAGAAATTCCTCTGACTCGCCGAAATATCTTGCACCGTGATGGTCATGCGTGTCAATACTGTGGTTACACAGGGGATGAGTTGACCTTAGACCATGTAATACCGCGATCGCGTAGCGGCGGCGATACCTGGGAGAACATTGTGACCGCTTGTGTGCGTTGCAATGTTAAAAAAGGCAGTCGCACTCCCCATGAAGCTCACATGCCTTTACGTCATCCTCCTCGCCAACCTTATAGCAGCCTCTATTTCGAGGTCAGCAAACATCTTAAGAGTGGACTGCATACAGAATGGCAAAAGTATGTTATAGGTCTTTGAAGAAAAAAGCAGAGGAGCAAAGGAGAAAGAAGAATTACATTTTTGCTTTGGGACAGTGCCAATAACTTTAGTTATTGATTGTTGAAAAATTGGTGACTATATTACTTGCAATGATCGCGATCGCGTCTCGTAAACAAGCGTAATGCGTCAACGCTCAAGCCTCTACATGTGAGTATGGGGCTTGCTCTTTCCTCCCTAGCTTCTGCCTTCTTGCATTAGTACAGCGCGGCATCAATCAAGCTACCATTTTCAAACTTGCAAAAGCCTTGATATAATACACCACTCTTGACTTTTGACTTCCGCCTTGCGGTACTAGGCTTGCCTCTAAATTCTCAGAATTTTTAAAGGAGACGAAAAACACGCATTGTTCAATAAGAATAATTGTTAATTGCTCAATAATCACAATAATGAGAGTATTGAGCATAAGACTGTTTAAAATATCAAGGACTAGTCTAAAGTCTAAGATAGAAATTATACCCTAAGTCAGATTCAATACCTTCGCCAATTTACAAGCCTTGATATAGAACAAACCTAAGATTTTACACCCTTGTTTTTGCCATCCGGGAAAAACAAGAGCCAATAAAATCCTGTATGGTTTCTGTGGAAGTAGTTTTGACTGTCGTGTACGTTTGGACTGGGGTTTTACGTTTGCCTAATAATCAAGCATAGTCTTGTCTTGGGCTATTTCGGCAAAAGCTAGACTACTTCTTTTTTTGGCTAAGGTGTTGTCAGATTAAAATCCCATTACTCGAATTGACCAAACACAAAAAAAGCTCCTCAAACAGATTTATGCTTTCAGAGAAAGCCCTATATAGTAAACTTCCTTGTTTCTAGCACCTATACGTCTAAGAGTTGAATTTAGTCCATTGTTGACCATTGTTGAGCGCTGCTATGACTGACAAAAATATACTTAGATGTATAGTGCAATGTCCTGATATTTTTGCGAAGATCGAGATAATGTGGCTAGATTCAGTGAATTGCTGATTGTAGTATTTCTGAATTAAAGGAGCCTCACACTTTAAAAAAGTTCCCTATGTACTTGAATTCTCCCATTACTCAGTTTGAGAGTTTGTCATTGACCACAGAGCCAAACCCAGAGGAACCTGAAATAGAAAAAGCGCCAGTGGAAGTTTCATTTAAAACTCCGTCATTACCGCCATCGGTAGGTGAAGGAGCTATATATCTTAGTCAGCGTGGTAATTCCCTGGCACAACAAAAGTCAGAAGAACTGCAAAAAACCCTTCTGGCACACCGACACGATCGCCAACTGGTTATTCTGCAAGATTTTCCTGATCCTGATGCCCTTTCCTGTGCCTGGGCTTATCAGTTGATTGCCCAGCAATATGATATAAAATGTGAAATCATTTATGCTGGCGCATTAAGCCATCAAGAAAATATTGCCTTGGTAAGGCTGACTAATTTACCTATCCAACGCTGGACGCCGCAAACCTTGAAAACCAAAGATTTGTCATCTTACCAAGGTTTTGTATTAATTGATAACCAGGGAACCACTTCACAACTACTGTCAGCAGTACAGCAGGCTGGAATTCCTTTAGTGGTACTCGTTGACCATCACAGTATCCAAGGCGACCTGCAATCAGAGTTTGAGGATATCCGTCCCTATGTAAGAGCGACGGCAACAATTTTTACTCAATACCTGCAAACGGGATTACTGGCATTAGATACCAGCGTAAATCAACACGTCAAATGCGCTACAGCCTTGATGCACGGCTTGCGATCAGATACAAATCGGCTCATGCAAGCGCAAGAAGAAGACTTTATGGCAGCGGCGTATTTAAGCCGATTTTATGATGCTCAATTGCTAAACGCTATTTTACAGGCGAATCGTTCCAAGCGGGTAATGGATGTGATCGAGCGATCGCTAAAAAATCGCATCGTCCAAAATAACTTTTCCATCGCTGGTGTTGGTTACCTACGCTACGAAGACCGTGACGCCATCCCCCAAGCGGCTGATTTTCTTGTCACCGAAGAAAACGTCCATACCGCCGTAGTTTATGGCATTGTTCACGATGAAGACGAAGAACTCGAAATAGTCATTGGCTCCCTGAGAACTAGCAAACTTACCCTTGACCCCGATGAATTCATCAAAGAAGCCTTTGGACAAGATAGTGCAGGGCGCTTTTTCGGCGGTGGAAGGACAAGCGCAGGCGGCTTTGAAATTCCAATGGGCTTCTTATCTGGCAGCAACGAAAATTCTGCCTATGCGAAAATGAAATGGGAAGTATTCGACGCTCAAATTAAGCAAAAACTGCTGAGGTTAGTTAATCCCAGAGATAACCCAATTCAGTCGGAGTAGAGGGACAAGGAGATGGGGAGAACTCCTAACTCATGCTGGAGTCAAAGTGTTTGGTTATA
>NZ_JAIVFR010000401.1 GCF_020829685.1 Nostoc sp. CHAB 5715
CCTCCGATCAGAACTTTGTAAGAGAGGACAAATTACCTAGTTATCGCATTGTGACAAATTCTTCCGCTACTGAGGGATGGATACCAACGGTGGCGTCAAAGTCTTTTTTAGTTGCACCCATCTTCAGTGCGATCGCTACACCTTGAATTATCTCAGCTGCATTTTCACCCACCATGTGAGCGCCTAGCACTTTGTCAGTGTTGCTATCAACCACCAACTTCATCATTGTCTTCTCTTGCTTACCAGTCAAACTATAGTACATGGGGCGAAAGCGAGTGTGAAAAATTTTGACGGCATCACCGAGTTTTTCTCGTGCTTCGGCTTCAGTCCAGCCGACTGTAGCGGCTTCTGGGGTAGAAAATATGGCTGTGGGAACAGTTTCGTGACTGAATTCGCGGCGGTTATTGCCGAATTCACTATCTGCAAAGGCGCGACCTTCACCAATGGCGACGGGAGTTAAATTGATTCGGTCTGTGACATCGCCAACGGCAAAGATATTGGGTTGATTAGTTTGACTATATTCATTGACTGCGATCGCATTTGTGGTACTGTACCCTGGCCCTTCTATAGAACTGGGGACGACATCAACCCCAGCGTTTTCTAAACCTAGTCCATCTACGTTGGGAGTTCGACCAGTCGCCACTAAAAACACGTCGGCAATTACTGGTTCTTGGTCTTCCCCTGATAAAGTCAGTTTAAAACCTTCCGGTACGCGTTCAATTGTTTTTACCACATTATTCTTAATCAGCCGAATTCCGTGGTTCGTCATCCCCTCTTCAATTTCTGTACGGATGTCCTCATCAAACCCCTTCAAAATCTTTTCACCTCTGGTAATTTGTGTCACATCGGAACCCAAACCACGCATGATACAGGCAAATTCTGTGCCAATATAACCAGCGCCAAGAATGACGATGTGTTTTGGTTGTTCTTTTAAATGAAAGATTTCGTTAGAGGTAATGCCATATTCCATCCCTGGTAAATCTGGTTTGATGGGACGCCCACCAACAGCAATTAAAATTTTATCTGCTGTAACTTTGCGTCCATCCACTTCTACTGTATGAGTGTCTACCAATGTGGCGCGACCAGAAATTAGTTCTACTCCCGCCTTTTCTAAAAAGCTGATATGTAGTTGCGATAGTCGCCGAACTTCCTTATCTATAGATGTAATGAAATATTCCCAGTCTAACTCAGCATTATCTACTTTCCAGCCATAGCCTGAAGCTTCACTGAATAGTGCAGGAAAGTGAGAGCCATAGACCATGAGTTTTTTGGGAACGCAACCGCGAATCACACAAGTGCCACCAACTAAATCATATTCAGCGATCGCCACTTTTGCCCCATAGCTAGCCGCCCGTTTGGAAGCCGCCAAACCTCCAGAACCCGCACCAATTACAAACAGGTCGTAATCAAAAGTCATAAATTTATGTTCTCTCTAGCAAAAAGTTAGTTCCTGGAAACTTACACAGAAAAAGTCATTGAACTATATAAGGATATCCGGTGAACCCTGTGTAAGTCCTGTCCTTAGATTTAATCTAGCGTTAGCAGATGTTATCTGGTCGTAGGGAATATCACTTTTTGCTTCTGCGTTGGAGCAGCTAAGTCCCACAGTACTTACGCAATATTATGATAAAACGAACCGCGTTCGGCATTCGCAGAGCATCTTGTACCCCCATTAGCAGTTTTATGTGCTTGGAAGGTCTGTTGGGGTTACAGGTGTTGGCTCAGTTGGGGTTACAGGTGTTGGCTCAGTTGGGGTTACAGGTGTTGGCTCAGTTGGGGTTACAGGTGTTGGCTCAGTTGGGGTTACAGGTGTTGGCTCAGTTGGGGTTACAGGTGTTGGCTCAGTTGGGGTTACAGGTGTTGGCTCAGTTGGGGTTACAGGTGTTGGCTCAGTTGGGGTTACAGGTGTTGGCTCAGTTGGGGTTACAGGTGTTGGCTCAGTTGGGATTACAGGTGTTGGCTCAGTTGGGCTGATTGGTAATGTGTTATTTTGTGGATTTTTATTTGTCGGGTTTTCTGTTGAGGAGTTTTGAGGTGTTGTTAGGTTTGGACTAGAATCAACACTAACGTTACTATTTTCAGTGTTTATCTTAGTGCTGTTACCACTTACACTCTGCTGGTTAGTATTTGTTGAGGCTTGTCCTGTTTTCTCTGAATCTGAAGAGTTTGCTGAGGAATTGTCTTTGATAACATCATTACTACTAGGCGAATTTGAAAGACTAGGAGTTAGCTGCACAAAAGAGGGGTTTTCAATTACTCCCTCGCCTTTTATCGGTGGCTGTGCTTCCAAAGCCGCAGTAGTTTCGGCTTGGACACTGGTGATTGCTGGATCAGGTGTAGCCACAGGACTTTGCCTGTTCAAATCAAGTTCCCGAACCATTTCGCTTGTTTCATAAAAATTTCTCAGATCAAAATCATATAAGTTCTGAAATTCCCCTTTAATTAGAATTATCATCTGCCCTGCTTCCAGCACCTTAGTTTCACCTTCCTTGTTAGAAACTTCAATGCCGCTATTTGTCAGCGCACCCACAATCGTGGTGTCTGTTTGTTGGTCGTAGCGTACAAATAATGCTGAACCACGAATTGCTGCTGCTGCACTTGGCGTTTGTATACGTGTTTGCCCCCTTCCTGGTGGGATGAGCAGCAACACAGTCCCATTTGACAGTTTAAAGTCACGAGTCTTCGGCAAAAATTGAAATAACGCCTGTTCTCCAACTCGTGCCAAAGAGCCATCATTGAAACGCAAATCTGCTAGGGAAGCTCGACCAGTTGACAGCCCGTCCCCAGGAGTGATTGCATCTAATTTGCGTGCAGGACGTTTATTCAGTTTATCTTTGGGTATCAGTTGTACCATGTTGCGGAGGTTTTGAATCTCTCCTCGCGTCAAAGGGGTTATGGCACTTACCTTATTTGGCAAAGGCACTACTAGAACTCCCCATAAAGCAATCACTAACAATGGAAACGATTTATAAAACATAATTTGATAACTTTTAATTTTCAACTAATACCAAAAAAATTCAAGTTTGAAGCTGCTGATAATTTTTATAGCGATTTTATTTAGTAAATTTATTTGGACTTTAGCCTACATTTAATAGATAAAATGGACAACGAATAAATTATGTATTTAGTTGAATTAAGTTTTTTTATGAAACTGGCATTAAATACAATAAAGCCTGCGGCAGATTTCAAGGTTAGTACTTGCTTGATATTAACAATTAAATGAGGAGTACCTTACAGATAATCCATTCTAATCAGAACAGCTACAGGGACAAAAAGTTGTTAGGGATCTGTTGTAAAATGAGTCACTGCCTGTATTTCACTAAATTTGAGCATAAACTGTAACTATATCCGATCATCTCAGTTTTGCAAAAGAATCTGGGGAAAAATCCGAAAAGCGGCAATTTCAGTTTGTAGTTTTAGTATATACCTACAAAGCTAAGATAGATGTACTCAATTGTATATTCTGAGTCGGAACTTCCGATACAGCTTGTGGGTCTACATTTGCCAAAGGCGATAAACGCAATCTAACAGATGCGACTCAAAAAGTGGAAGAATTTGTTTTTTTGTATTTTGTTAGCTTCCAGTGGTGGAAGCTGGTGTTGCATTAGAGTATATGCGGCAGAATTTGCAAATACAGATATTTTGCATTCTAAAAATTTAGCAAGCACAAAGGTAAATTATCAGCTATGTCAGAACTTGGAACAAGAGGTAATTAACTCTTTGTGCAAGCAGTCCAGTGAGTCGCATCCTTTAAACTCGCAGATGCCGTTAAAAAAGCTGGCGCAGCAAACACCCGAAACTACTCAAGCCCCAGACACAACCGAAGAACCTGGGGATACTCAAAACCAAAATGACCCGCCACAGCTAGAATTGCAGCCAAGTGATTTGCCTGCATCTCCTCCAGACTCAAAAGAGGAACTGTTGAATGCACCTGAGATAAATCAGTCTCAAAGGCTAGAGAGGCTAATGCAGCTGCTACAATTGCCAAAACAGCCACCTGAATCTGATAGCGATCCCGAATTGGGGTTGCGGGTGCGGTTACGACCCTTAGAACAGCCTACTTTTCCACCAATAGAACAACCCGTAGTTAAGTTTAAACCTATAGGCTATCTACAAGGGCGTGTAGCCTACTTCCAGACGAGTAATATTTTTTCTTCAAATGATAGTCCCATAGAAGATGGTTTAATTATTTCTGGACTGACGTTAGCCTCTGCATATTTCCCTTTGGGAGCTAAGACTTATGTAAACGGTTCAATTGATGGCAATCTCATTCGTTATATCAATCAGTCACAATACGATTACAACCAGGTGAGATTTAATCTCAGTATTTATCAGCAACTGTCGCAGCGAATGTATGGAGAAGTTAGTTGGAGCAATCAACAGTTATTTCATGCCAACAACAGCGATCGCTTGGATAGCTTCAAAGCAGGCGATCGCTTTTTAAATGAAAATTCCCTGCAAGTGTCTTTGGGACGGCGAGATCCCCTAACTTCAAAATTAATACTAAATAGCTTTTACGAATTGAGTGTAAATTTTGCTGATCCCCAAAGTCGCGATCGGATAATCAATTCCTTTTGGGTGTCTCTAAACTACTACTTGCAAAAGCCTCTCCAGGTTGGTGTTAACTACCAGGTGAACTTTTCGGACTTTACACAGCGCGATCGAGAAGACCAATTTCATCGGCTATTCGGGCACTTAAATTACCGAATATCTGATACCAGCAATATGAATGTGTTGGCTGGAGTGAGTTTAGGTAGTTCAACCGCCGAAAATATTGATTTTGATGGCTGGTTCTTCAGTATTAATTACAGTTTGCAATTAGGTCGGTTTTGAAATTTGTCCTTTGTCATTTGTCCTTTGTCGTTTGTCAAAAACCAATAACCAATACTTCGGCTTCGCCCTTCTCTACGAGAGGCTGCGCCAACGGCTACGCTCAGGACAAGCTCAGTACAAGTGACCAATGACTAATGACTAATGACTAATGACTAATGACTAATGACTAATGACTAATAACTAATCCAATCACTCCAGCTACCAGCATAAAGTTTACCCTTGCTAATGCCAGCTAATTCTAAAGAAAGTAAATTTACGCAAGCAGTAACGCCAGAACCGCAATAAACCAAGATTTCTTCGGCTGTTTCTAGCTGTTCCCAGCGACGGCGTTGTTCTGGTTGAGGCAGTAGGTAGCCGGAAGAGTCTGTAACTTCTTGCCAAGGATAGTTGACTGCACCGGGAATATGTCCGGCAATTTTATCAATTGGCTCTCGTTCACCTCGGTAGCGATCGCTTTCTCTTGAATCTACCAATACTACTTCATGCCGATCTTTGCGGCTTTTGACCTCTGTAATATCTACCACCTTTTCTGTTTGTACTTGAGCTACAAACGTACCCATCCGGGGTTGAGGAACGACATCCGTAACAGGATACCCAGCTTTTTGCCATCCAGCAAAGCCTCCATCCAGTACTGCTACTTGCTCATGTCCTAGATAGCGCAAAAGCCACCATAGACGAGCTGCGAAGGCAAAGCGCGAATCATCATAAGCTACAACTAAACTTTTTTGGTAATTTACCCCAATCGCTGCAAATTTGTTAGCTATATCATTGGGGTTAGGTAAAGGATGTCTCCCACCATGTTTACCCACTGGACTGGAAAGATCCTGATTCAAATCTAAATAATATGATTCCTTTATATGACTTGTTTGGTAGTGTTGTTGCCCTAGTTGTGGATCGGCTAGAGAAAAGCGACAATCCACAATAACGACTTGCGGATCTTCTAGATGTTCAAACAGCCAAGCTGGCGAAACAACAAATTGAGGGTTGGGCATTGGGAATGGGGCATTGGGCATGGGGAATTGGGCATTGGGCAAAACAGTTCTGAGTAAATAAGTGAGATTCTCCCCACTCAGGATGGGCTAAACCATAGCTATCCGCTAACAGCACTCAGTACTCCTGAAGGGGATTAGTGATTATTTAGTTTTATTTGTAAAATGTCAGACTTAGAAAATTTTACACCTAAATTAACAGCAGATGGTTCTTTCACCTTTGTCTCTCAAGAGTTTGGTGAATCCTTTCACAGCCATTGTGGTGCCAAGCAGGAGAGTTTTTTTAAGTTTGTGGAACCTACTCAACTGACTACAGCCGCCCAAAAACCAGTTTTGCAACTATTGGATATTTGTTATGGTCTAGGATATAACACAGCTGCTGCTTTGCAGACAATTTGGGCAGTGAATCCTAACTGTTGTGTTGAAGTAATCGGTTTAGAACTGAATCCAGCAGTGCCACAAGCTGCGATCGCTCATCACTTGTTCGACAATTGGAACTGTAACTATATT
>NZ_JAIVFR010000402.1 GCF_020829685.1 Nostoc sp. CHAB 5715
GGAAAAAAGCAGATTTTTGGCTATTTATCTATTGCATTTTGCTGCATTCTGTGGATTTGTTTGGAATTAATTCCAGTCCACGCAACATCCACAGGGTCTATTGATAATTTGCGACAACAGCAGCAACAAATGAACCAGCAGCGTCAGAGTGTGGTTAACGATCGCAATCGCTTAACAAATCTCCAACAAGAGGCCCAAAAACACCTGACTGGTTTAAAGCAAAATCTGCAAACTACAGATAACTATATTCAAGAGAGCGAATCACGATTACAACTCGCCACCCAACGCCTCCAGCAGTTGGAAACTGATTTAGCAGTAGCGCAACGTTCTTATGAGGAGCGGCAAATAGCAACAGTAGCACGATTGCGTTATCTTCAGCGATCGCCTGCATCTGTTGGATGGGCAGTTTTGCTCGAAAGTGAAAATATCAGCGACTTTTTCAGCCGTCGTCATCAGTTGAAGTTAGTGTATCAGGCAGACGAACAAATTTTGGTAAAACTCAACCAACAAGCAATCCTGATAAATCAACAAAAAACGAATGTAGAACAGCAAAAAAACGAAATTGCATTGATTCGTGAGCAACTGCTGGCACAAAAAGCCGATTATCAAACTCAGGCGCAGTCACAATCAGAATTGATTCAACGCCTCAATAGCGATCGCCTAGCCTTGGAAGCAGCGCAAAACCAGCTAGAGAGGGAATCCAAAAATCTGGAAGTGTTGATTCAACAAAAGGTAGCAGAAGCCAAAGCAACAGAAGAAGCCCAAGCAAAAACCAACAGCCGTACCAGTGTTATCATTCAGGGAACTGGTGTAATGGCATATCCTAGTGATGCTTCTACTAGTAGTCCCTTTGGCTGGCGGATACACCCAATCCTTGGCTATCGTCGCTTTCATGCCGGGTTGGATTTTGCCGCTAGCTATGGTAGTAAAATTCGGGCAGCCGATTCGGGCAGAGTAATTTTTGCTGGGTGGTATGGTGGTTATGGCAGAGCTGTAATTATCGACCACGGCAATGGTATGACTACACTCTACGGACATACCAGCGAGTTGTATGTTTTTGAAGGACAAGCAGTTGAACGTGGACAAGCGATCGCTGCTGTTGGTTCCACAGGTTTCTCAACTGGCCCCCACCTCCACTTTGAAGTCCGCCGCAATGGTACACCCGTAGACCCAGCTAATTATCTGTGAACTTATAAACCAAGTTTATCTAGGCTGCAAATTTATCACAGACGTGCTATAATGTGTAAGACTAAGGGCGCGTAGCTCAGTGGATAGAGCAACAGATTCCGGTTCTGTGGGTCGGGGGTTCAAATCCCTCCGCGCTCGTTACTTTTAGAAGACTAACCACAACATCGAAAAGTTATTTTCTCTCACTTTTCTCTCACGGGATAAACCTAACTTACCCTATGAGAGAGAATGGCAACGGATAACTGGAATACAAAAAAATTATAGGTTAGACTTACCAATATAATTTGGGATTATAAGTTATTGATAAATACGGTTATAAAAGTGTGTTTATTCAAATAACATAATTATTCGTCTTTCAAGGGTAGAGAGAAAATTTATTCTAATAATATAGAAGCGATGTCTTCAGGAGCTTTCCTTCAGAATGCTGTGCGTGCGATCGCGGATATTTTAACAGATTTGGCGGTAGCCAGACAAGAGAGGGAATGAGCAAATAAAGATTTTAGCTGAGGTGCTTGCTAATTTGACATTTTAGATTTTGGATTGATTTTTTCAGGAGGATAGGATAATGACTCAAGCAATTGATAAAGAACAAATGATAATTGATGAATTTAAAAAGTTATCTCCTGAGAAGCAGCAGGAGGTATTAAATTTTATTGAATTTTTGCAGTTTAAGGAGATGCAAAAGCAGGAGACACTTGAGGATAAAAAGAAGGAAAAACAAATTTCATTTTTAGAAGCTGCTAAGGAGTATATTGGATGTGTTGATGGAGGGACTGAAGATTTGGCGACTAATAAAAAGCATCTAGAAGGATACGGTAGGTAGTGAAGCAAAATGTCATTATTGATACTGGGCCTCTAGTTGCTTTAATTAATAATCGGGAACAATATCATAGTTGGGCTACTAAAGAAGTTGGTAATCTAGCTTACCCTTTCTTTACTTGTGAAGCAGTAATTAGTGAAACGTGTTTTATATTGCGAAATTTTTATGGCGGAGAGGATGCAGTTATGTCTTTACTAGATACTGGCTTAATTCAAATCTCTTTTCGTCTCAGTCATGAAATAGGAACGGTTAGAGAGTTGCTCAAGCAATATCAGAATGTGCCGATGTCGTTAGCTGATGCGTGTTTGGTAAGAATGAGTGAGTTAATTGTGGGGAGTTGTGTCTTGACGCTAGATAGTGATTTTCGGGTTTATCGGAAGAATAAGAATGAGATGATGGATTTGATTATTGCTGATGGGATATAAAAGGAGATAGGTATGGGTGAGATACAGGGCTATTTCATTCTCATCTAGCCCACCTCAGAATAAATTCTGAGGCTAATAGCAAAAGTCGTCTAAAGACGACTAAAAAAGGCTTTTAGTCCACTAAAGTGGACTTAGGCTATTAGCCCGGAACTTTAGTTCTGGGCGGTTTATGTCTAGAACGAAATAGCCCTGGGGTGAGATATAAGTACCTAAAATTCCAATCACTTTTAAAACATCCTCTAAGCTTGACATCTTGCCTGCCTATGCTATGTAACTGAAAAGTTCAAAAGGCGAAAGGCAAATATGGTTTTCCAGTACACTAACGCATTTGTCACCATAGCATCGGTTAATTACGAGACTTTAGCGACTTTTTATACTAAACTTCTGGAGCAAAAGCCAGTTCTTTTGATTCCGAATGTCTATGCTGAGTTTAATTTGGTTAGTATGCGTTTAGGTATTTTTAAACCAAAGAACACAAACGAATCGGAATTTGAAGCGAGCGCCAAAAGTAAGATAAGTTTGTGTTTAGAGGTGAGTGACTTAGAAGATGCGATCGCTCACCTAACAGCTTTAGGCTATCCCCCACCAGGAGACATTTCTATTGCTTCCCACGGTCGAGAAATCTATGCCTATGACCCTGATGGCAATCGTGTGATTTTACATCAAGCTGGTAGAAAGAGTCATTAGTCATTTGCCACTTGTACTGAGCGACTTGCCTTGAGCGAAGTCGAAAGGAGTCGAAGTATTGGTCATTTGCAAAGGACAAAGGACAAATAACAAAGGACAAATAACAAAGGACAAAGGACAAATGGCTATAACTCAAAACTATAGATTAAACCTGATTCAATGGTATCCAGGTCACATTGCTAAAGCTGAAAAGAAGCTCAAAGAACAGCTTAAGCGCGTAGATGTGGTGTTTGAGGTACGAGACGCCCGGATTCCCTTAGCAACTCATCATCCGCAAATAGGTGAGTGGGTGGAGGGTAAAACACGGGTGTTGATACTTAACCGAGTAGATATGATAACGCCGCAAATGCGATCGCTGTGGATAGATTGGTTTAAACGTCAAGGAGAAGTCCCTTATTTTACCAACGCTCAACATGGTAAAGGTATAGCAGAAGTGGCACGAGCAGCGCAAGCGGCTGGAGTAGAACTTAATAAAAGAAGAAGCGATCGCGGCATGTTACCCCGTCCAGTGCGGGCTGTGGTGATTGGTTTTCCCAATGTCGGTAAATCAGCTTTGATTAACCGCCTTTTGGGACGGCGAGTAGTAGAAAGTGCAGCCCGTCCTGGGGTAACTCGCCAACTGCGCTGGGTGCGAATTTCCGAACATTTGGAATTGCTAGATGCTCCTGGTGTCATCCCTCTAAGGTTAGAAGACCAAGATGCAGCATTGAAATTAGCCATTTGTGATGATATCGGTGAAGCATCTTACGATAAGCAACTAGTAGCAGCAGCCCTAGTGGATTTACTCAATTATTTGGAAGCTGTAGCCAGAGATTTGTTACCGAAGAAACCATTAGAGTCTCGTTACCAACTCGATTCGACGACATCAGACACCGGAGATATCTATTTGCAAGCCTTGGCGGAGCATCGTTATAAAGGTGATGTAGAGCGAGCTGCAAGGCAACTTTTAACAGATTTTCGCAAGGGTTTGTTAGGTGAAATTAGTTTGGAATTACCACCCAACTAGGTTACAAGAATTTGCAGCCCGTTTCTTAACTCATCCCCCGGCTTCAAGCCGGTGGATTTCGAGTCATTAGTAGTTATACTTAATTTACAGTGTTAAGTACTACTTATGACTAAGACGACTTGGCGACAATTCCTCCCCAACCTACGCAAATTTAATTTTCTGGCTTAACCCAAGCGTATTGCCTCTTAAGCGTGAGTGAAATATTGTAAGTAACAAGAGCATCCCACTTTTTTGCATGTCATTGCAAGCGTTGCGAACGCGAGTGCGTCTCTTAGAGTTGCAATCACAAAATCCTCCAACTCAGAGCGAGTCCAAGCGATTGCTTCGTCGTTCCTCCTCTCTACGAGACGCTACGCGAACGCAATGACAATTATTTTATCATTAAAAAATAAAAACTGGAATGCACCCTAAGTAACGACCTTTGGAGAGCGATCGCTATCATGTAGAGTCGAGATATAATACACTTTTGCAGAGAATGAGCAAACCAGAAAGTGAAAATATTCATACATAAATAATTGGAAGACAGTCTTATACTGCCTTCCAATTTCTTAAACTATTAGGAAAGAAGATCCACATATATTGGTAAAAACAACAATTTCATCAAACTTATTTTTGATTTCTGCCTTGCTCATCCCTAGAATGATACCGTTGATAAATTACCATTTTTCCATCCAGTTAATTCTTGGTGAGAGTCTATTCCTTCTCAGGTTTATTTACGATTTGTTATTTTCAGTGGAATTCTTGCTGTTTCTTGCTGATTGAAAGTCTGACCTAAATTAGTAGCAGTTGGCGCTGGTGATGTTAAATTCTTAAACAATAGCTTTAGAGTTCGAGTAATAGTTTTAAGAATTTTCATTTTGCTGGCACTCGGCTTTTGATCGTATCTCAAAACCATTGGGATTTCTACAATTTTTGGTTTGAGCGCTTTGGCTTTCAGCAGTAAATCTATCATGCAAGCAAATCCACTTTCAGTGAATAAATTCTCGCCATAATACATATCTAGTTTACTGACGAAAGTACGGTTATACAGCCTGTAACCGCAAGTATAGTCTCTTACACCTGGTACACGGGCTGCAATTCTAAAAAGCCAGCTAGCTCCGTAACTCATCACCTCTCTAAATGTTGATAAGCCTATGACTTTGGAGCCTTTTCGATATCTGGATGCGATCGCAATATCATAGCTACCAGCTATCATCGTCTCATACATCTTGATTAATAGTTCTGGTGGTTGAGTGTTGTCGCAATCCATCGCGGCTAAAAAATCGCCTTCTTTAGAAATTTCTAAGAAAGTTGTGAAACCTGTTTTAATTGCTTGACCTAAACCAGCATTTTTGGGATGTTGGACTAATTTCAGTGATATCCCTAGCGATTGAGATTCTTCTATTGCAGTCTGAGCAGTTGCATCCCTGCTACCATCATCAACAAGAATCAGCCGGATATCCATATTAGAGATTTCCTGCAATATCTGAAACTTTTTGAACAAGGGGCGAATTGATTCTTGCTCGTTGTATGCGGGTAAAAGAACAAAAAGACTCATAAGTACCTCGTGTGATTTTCAAAATATCATTCTCAGATTTCAAGAATTCAGTAATGTTGATTTCTTGAGAAATTCATCCACCTGTCGGACGACTGCGTTGTTGTTGACGCTATCATTGACCAACTGTGAGGTATTGACGACGAAAAAATCATCGTTTTCAGTACTCACTTTTGGAACAAGGCTTGAATAATTTAAAACTTGTAGTGGCTGTACTTTAATAGCTCGATTAATGTGTGCTGCAACAATATCATCTGCTTTTAGTGCTGGGAACATCAAACGTATACCCTGGAAAAATACTTGACGCAATTCATCATCTGGCTGTTTTAACAACGGGTCAGTGGAAAGTATATATTTTGGTAGGAATGTGATATGATATCCTGCTGTCTCTTGCAAAGAAACTAGGTTACTCATACCGATGACTCCAGTAAAGGGAACATTTCTATCGGCAATATTTACTACGTAGTAAGGAATTAGAGTCTTGCGAGTAATAAGTACCATGCAGATTACGCCCAGGTATTCTACTGTTTCACCAGTGTCTGAAACTTTCACCAGTTCTTTGGCAGCAACCTGTTGCAAAATATTAACTGGGCCAGTAAAGATGACTTTATCAAAATGTTCCTTTTTGCCCTGATATTCTACCCACATTCCACCCTCTGGATGAGGTGC
>NZ_JAIVFR010000403.1 GCF_020829685.1 Nostoc sp. CHAB 5715
AAGCCGGCATCTGCTCCGAAAGCGAATGAGCAAGCAAAAGACCCGGCTAAAAAGTAAAGCCTTTACATTCCTCGTTTGCGACAGAAACGCTATCAGTTAGCGATATTGATCCATTTTGGCAGAATTTACGAAATGGGATAGAGTCGATTTCCACTTTTACCGATGAAGAGGTGATATCAGATGGGATGAATCCGGCAGCTATCAACGATCGCAATTATGTAAAAGCCAGTGCCATATTAGAAGATATAGATTTATTTGACGCGGCATTTTTTAGTTTTAATCCTAAAGAAGCTGAAATTACTGACCCACAACACCGTGTTTTTTTAGAGTGTGCGTGTGTTGCATTGGAAAATGCTGGCTATGATTCTAATAGATATGAAAGTCGGATCGGAGTTTATGCTGGTGCTAGCCTAAATAACTACTATTCATTAGATTTAAATCGCGATCGCATTGGTTCAGCCCAATGCTATCAAACAGTAATTGGTAACGATAAAGATTTTCTTACTACTCGTGTTTCTTACAAATTAAATCTCACAGGCCCAAGTATTACAGTCCAAACAGCTTGCTCTACCTCATTAGTTGCAACCACACTTGCCTGCCAAAGTTTGTTGAATTATCAATGCGATATGGCTTTGGCAGGAGGAGTTTCTATCCATGTACCACAAAAAACGGGCTATCTGTACGAACAAGGGGGAACACTCTCTCCGGATGGTCACTGTCGTGCTTTTGATGCTAAAGCGCAGGGAACAACTATTGGTAATGGTGTAGGAATTGTTGTCCTGAAGCGATTGAGTGATGCTCTAGCAGATGGTGACTGCATCCACGCTGTCATTAAAGGTTCAGCCATCAATAACGATGGTTCTGGTAAAATTGGCTACACAGCGCCTAGCGTCAATGGTCAAGCAGAGGTGATTGCCGAAGCGATGATGCTTGCAGGAGTTGACCCTGAAACAATTAGCTACATTGAAGCTCATGGTACTGGTACAGCTTTAGGCGATCCCATTGAAATTGCCGCACTCTCTCAAGTCTTTCGTAGCAGTATCACCAAAAAAGGCTTCTGTGGTATTGGCTCAGTCAAAACAAACATCGGTCATTTAGATGCAGCAGCTGGTATTGCAGGACTTATTAAAACGATTTTAGCCCTAAAACACAAGCAGATACCGCCCAGCTTAAACTTCGAGCAACCAAATCCCCAGATTGATTTTGCAAATAGTCCTTTTTACGTTAATACAAAATTGACACAATGGAAAACTAATGGTTTTCCTCGTCGTGCTAGTGTGAGTTCTTTGGGTATTGGTGGGACTAATGCTCATGTGATTGTAGAAGAAGCACCAGTGCTAGAACCTTCTAGCCTTTCTCGTTCTTGGCAGTTATTGTTACTTTCTGCCAAAACTGAATCGGCTCTAGAAACTGCAACAGAAAATCTGGCTAATCACCTCCAGCTACATCCTGATGTCAACTTAGCGGATGTTGCCCATACTCTGCAAGTGGGGCGTGGTGAATTTAATCATCGTCGCGTGTTGGTATCCAAAGATATCCAAGATGCAGCCAGCGCCTTGCAATTACGAGATCCGCAAAGAATTTTCACTCGCTTAGTTGAAAATGGCGATCGCTCCATCGCTTTCATGTTCCCCGGACAAGGCGCTCAGTATGTAGATATGGGTAAAGAACTTTACCAAACTGAGCCGATTTTTCAACAACAGATTGATTTGTGTTGTGAATTGCTGCAACCTCATTTAGGTTTGGATTTGCGTTCAGTTATTTATCCCAACGAATCTGAATCAAAAGCCGCAGCCGAAAAACTCCAACAAACTGCCATCACTCAGCCTGCATTGTTTGTGGTTGAATATGCTTTAGCTCAGTTCTTGATGTCTTGGGGGATTTCTCCCAGTGCCATGATTGGTCATAGCATTGGTGAATATGTTGCAGCTTGTCTTGCTGGCGTTATGTCACTTGAAGATGCTTTAGCTTTGGTTGCTATCCGTGGACGACTGATGCAACAACTTCCAAGCGGCGCCATGCTCTCCGTTTCACAATCAGCCGCAGAGATTAAAAACTTACTAAATGAAAATTTATCTTTAGCCGCCAGCAATGCTCCTTCTTTGTGCGTCGTTTCTGGAACCCATGAAGCTGTAGACACAATTCATCAACAACTCATAGCATTAGGTGTAGAGTGTCGCCGTCTGCATACCTCCCACGCCTTTCATTGTGCAATGATGGAACTTATCATTGAGCCATTCATCAAGGAAGTTAAAAAAGTTAAGCTAAATCCTCCACAAATCCCTTTTATCTCCAACGTCACAGGGACTTGGATAACAGCAGAAAAAGCTACAGATCCCAATTACTGGGCAACACATTTACGCCATACGGTGGAGTTTACAGCAGGCATTTCCACATTGCAGCAAGAGCCAAATCGTATTTTGGTAGAAGTAGGTCCAGGACGCACCTTATGTACTTTTGCTCAAAAGCATTCAGATGTCAGAGAACTGTGTTCATTACGGCATCCCAAGGAAAAACAGTCGGATGTAGCATTTTTACTGAACACACTGAGTAAACTCTGGTTATACGGAGTACAGATTGATTGGTCGGGATTTTATACCAACGAGCGTCGTTATCGTCTTCCCTTACCGACGTATCCCTTCGAGCGACAGCGTTATTGGATCGAAGACTATAAACAAATACAGGATAACAGTGCTAAACCTGTGTTATCTGGTAAAAAGCCAGATATTGCAGATTGGTTTTACTTGCCTTTATGGAAACAATCTATACCTTCTGTACTGCTCAAGCAAAAAGAATTGGTGACTCAAAAATCTTGCATTCTTGTGTTTATGGATGAGTGTGGTTTGGGTAAAGAGCTGGTAAAACGACTTCAGTTTGATGGTCATGATGTTATTACCCTGAAACAGGGATCGAGGTTTGTTCAGTTGGGTGATCGTGCATATAGCCTTAATGCTGGACAACGCGATGATTATGACGCCCTGCTGAATGAACTAATAGCAGAAAACAAGATCCCAACAACAATTGTTCATTTATGGAGTGTAACTTCTGTTGGTGATATTCCATCAGGACTCGCAGGAGTTGATAAAGCTCAAGAAAAAGGTTTTTATAGCTTGCTTTTTTTAGCTCAAGCGCTGGGAAAACAGCATATTATAGACGAGCTAAAAATGACAGTTGTCTCCAATAATATGCACTCAATAATTGGAGAAGAGGCCTTATGCCCAGAAAAAGCAACTATGTTAGCCGCTGTTAAAATAATTCCGCAGGAATATCCAAATATCAGCTGTCGTAGTATTGATGTTACAATTTCTCAAGAAGTAAGTTGGCAAGACGAGAAACTTTTAGAAAATTTGCTCAACGAGCTACAAACACAATCTTCTGACATTGTGATTGCCTACCGTAGTTCTAATCGCTGGGTGCAAACATTTGAGCCAGTCCAATTAGAAGCAATAATCAGAGAAACATCAAGATTAAAGAAAGGAGGAGTGTATCTGATTACAGGTGGACTCGGAGGTGTAGGACTTAGTTTAGCGTCATATCTAGCGAAGTCCGTACAAGCCAAACTAGTTCTCATCGGACGTTCAGTTTTTCCAGCAAAAGAAGAGTGGAAACAATGGTTAGCTACTCACGATGAAAACGACGGTATCAGTCGTAAAATTCGGCAAATAGAAGAACTAGAAGATTTAGGTGCAGAAGTTTTGGTACTGAGCGCCGATGCCGCCAACTTTGAACAAATGCAAGAAGCGATCGCCAAAGTTCAGGAACAATTTAACCAAATCAATGGCGTGATTCATTGTGCAGGAGTCGCTGATTATGCTGGTGTAATTTCTCGAAGAACGCGAGAGATGACAGAAAGTATTATGGCTCCTAAAGTCAGAGGTACATTAGTACTGGATAGCCTTTTGAAAAATGTTAAGCTGGATTTTTTGATTCTTTGTTCATCTCTTAGTTCTATCATTTATAGAAAAAAATTTAGTGAGGTTGGATATTGCGCTGCCAACGAATTTCTTGATGCCTTTGCTGCTCATAAAACAAACAAAGATCGGACATTTACAGTCTCTATTAACTGGACTGATTGGCAGGATGTTGGTATGTCATTTGCGGCGGTAAAGCGATTAGCTGAAAAACGTGATATTTCTGATAATAAATCATTATTACTAGATGCTTTATTACCTTCAGAAGGGATAGAAGTTTTTCAGCGTATTCTTAATATTACAGTTCCTCGAATTGCAGTATCAACTCAAGATTTAACAAGTTTAATAGAACGCGATCGCAATTTTAATGCACAAGCTCTTCTAGAGTCTTTAGGTAAGGCTAACCTTTCAAAATCGCTACACTCACGGCCTGAACTGAGTAATGCTTATGGTGCTCCTAGAAATGAAACAGAGCAAATAATTGCAGACATCTGGCAAAAACTACTTGGTATCGAACTAGTAGGCATTTACGATAACTTCTTTGAACTTGGTGGCGATTCACTTCTCATAGTTCAGGTGCAAAGCCAACTGCAAAAAGCATTCAAACAAGATTTATTAACAACAGATTTATTTGAATATCCGACAGTAAGTGCCTTAGCAGGATATCTCAGCCAACAACAGGTTGAACAATTTGCCTTTGGACAAGTTCATTCTCGTGCAAAAAGGCAAGAAAAGACCATTGAAGAAGAAGCACAAATGATGAAACACAGGAGGAAGGCACGTGGATAGTCAAAATACTCATAATGCTTTGAAAGGCATAGCTGTCATTGGCATGGCTGGTCGTTTTCCAGGTGCTAAAAGAAGTGTTGAGCAGTTTTGGCAGAATCTGTGCGACGGTGTGGAATCCATTTCATTCTTCACTGATGATGAATTGCTAAATTCAGGCCTAGACCCCGCTTTCCTGTGCGATCTCAACTACGTAAAAGCAAGGGCTGTGCTGGAAGATATTGAAATGCTTGATGCTTCATTCTTTGGCTTTTCACCCAGGGAAGCTGCACTTATGGACCCGCAACACCGTCTTTTCTTGGAGTGTGCTTGGGAAGCACTGGAAAATGCTGGTTATAATCCTGAGGCAGACAAAGAACTGACTGGTGTTTACGCAGGAGCTAGCTTAAGTAGCTACTTAATTAACAACTTAGTTTCGGATTCCAACCTAACCAAATCAAGTTCTTTGCCTATAACAATTGGTAATGATAAAGACTATTTGTCCACACGGGTGTCCTACAAATTGAATTTGAAGGGACCAAGTATTAGTGTTAACACAGCATGTTCTACATCATTAGTAGCAGTTCACTTGGCGTGCCGAGGATTGTTGAGTTATCAGTGTGATAGAGCGCTGGCTGGTGGAGTTACTATAGAAGTTCCACATCAGGAAGGCTATTTCTATCAGGAAGGTGGAATTACTTCTCCTGATGGTCACTGTCGTGCCTTTGATGCTAAAGCACAGGGTTGCCCTTCTGGAAACGGGGTAGGCATTGTCATACTCAAGAGATTAGAAGATGCTTTGGCTGATGGTGACTGTATTTATGCGGTCATCAAAGGTTCAGCAATCAATAACGACGGTTCCGAGAAAGTGAGTTTTACGGCACCTAGTGTGACAGGTCAAGCACAGGTAATTGCAGAAGCTCAGGCGATCGCCGGATTTGACCCGGAAACAGTCACTTACATAGAAACTCATGGAACTGGCACAGCACTGGGCGATCCTATTGAAGTTAGGGCACTTAAAAAGGCATTTAGCGGTGAGACTAATAAAAAGGGTTTCTGCGCGATCGGTTCGGTAAAAACCAATGTCAGTCATCTGAATGCAGCTGCTGGTGTAGCGGGCTTAATCAAGACAGTCTTGGCACTCAAACATAAGATTATTCCGCCCAGCCTGCACTTTGAGGTGTCTAACGCTGAGATAGATTTCGCCAACAGCCCCTTTTACGTTAATACTCAGCTTAATGAATGGAAAACAGACAAGACTCCTCGCCGTGCTGGGGTGAGTTCTTTTGGTATCGGAGGGACTAATGCTCATGTCGTCCTTGAAGAATCTCCAACAGTTGAACTCTCTGGAAAATCTCGTCCTTGGCAGTTACTGATGTTGTCTGCCAAAACTAACTCAGCCTTAGAAACTGCAACTGCAAATTTAGTCAGTCACTTCCAGCTGCACCCAGAACTTAACCTTGCGGATGTAACCTATACATTGCAAGTTGGTCGTCACCCCTTTAGTTATCGGCGCACAGTTGTTTGCCAAAATATTCAAGATGCCATAGTTGCTCTCCAGAACCCCAAACGTGTTTTGACTAGCGCTGAGGAGACGAATGAGCGTCCTATCGCCTTTATGTTTACTGGTTTGGAGATTCTTCAAGG